>WTBG01000246.1 GCA_013139225.1 Deltaproteobacteria bacterium | reverse complement strand
AAGGGAGAGTTAGCCATGGTAAAATATAAGTATTTTTTAGGAAGAGATTTTGAAGGTATACAGCAAAGGATGGAAAAGATGCTGGATAATATCTTTGATGAGATGAGACCAACTATGTTTTCTTCTGAAAAGGTATGGAAGCCACCAGTTGATATATATGAAACAGCTGAAGAAATTGTTGTACTGGTTGAAATCTCCGGGATGAGCAAGGAGAATATCAATGTAACTATGGAAAATGATTTGCTAAAAATAAGTGGAACCCGACCGGACTATTCTCCCTCCACCAAAATGAGGCTTCATCAAATGGAAATAGACTATGGGAATTTTCAAAGAATCGTAAAGATCTCGCTTCCCATAGATACAAAAAACATCCTTGCTCAATACAAAGAAGGATTTTTACAAATCACCCTTCCTAAGGTCAAATTGAAACAGCCAGTAGTTATCAAAACTTCTACAAAAGAGTGAATGTTGGGAGATTAGATATGAAGAAATCTAAAGAGAGTACCTCACTTAACAAGGATAAAGCAGAAAAACCAGTAAAAGAACTGCCAATACTTCCTCTTAAGAACGGGGTAGTGTATCCTAACGCCATAATGCCCATAACTATTGGTCAGGAACGATCAATTAAACTGATTGATGATGTTCTGGTTAAAGACAAGATTGCAGGCATTGTTTCAGTAAAAAATCCAGAAATTGAAGTACCCAATCCAGAAGATCTCTACACTATGGGATGCTCTGCTCTCATCGTAAAAATGATGAAACTGCCTGATAATCAAATGAGTGTGCTTGTTCAGGGACAGTCAAGAATTCGCATTCAAGAGTATACTCAAACGTCACCTTATCTTTTGGCTAAGATTAATATCATTAAAGAAGAGTCAAAAAAAGACGTAGAGACTGAGGCTTTAATGGTAAGCATTAAGAACCTCTTCCGAAGGGCAGTTGAGCTCTCTCCCCACATCCCCTCTGAAGTAGGTGCATTTGTCACGGGCATGGATGAACCAGGTAATTTAGCCGACCTCATTGCGTCAAACTTCAACATCAGTCTTGCTGAAAAGCAAGAGATATTAGAAATCGTTGATATCAAAAAAAGGCTAGAGAAGGTTATTGCTATCCTCAACAAAGAGCTCCAGGTATTAGAATTGGGAAGCAAGATTCAAGGTGAGCTCAAAAAAGAGATGGACAAGAACCAGAGGGAATACTACTTAAGAGAACAATTGAAGGCTATTCAACGTGAACTGGGAGAGGAGGATGAGAGAACGGTCGAGGTTACAGAGCTTAAGGAAAAGATTAAAAATGCCAAGATGCCGGAAGAGGTTCATCAAGTAGCCACAAAGGAACTGGATCGTCTCTCTAAAATGTCACCGGCAGCAGCAGAATACACGGTCTCCAGAACTTATCTTGATTGGCTGATAGAACTTCCCTGGTCTGTTGCCACTGAAGATAACCTCGACATCGATGAGGCACAAAAGGTGCTGGATGAAGATCACTATGATTTAGAAAAGGTAAAAAAGAGAATTGTGGAATATCTTGCCGTGAGGAAACTAAAGACTGACATGAAAGGCCCTATTCTCTGCTTTGTGGGTCCCCCAGGAACAGGAAAAACCTCCCTGGGGAAATCTATTGCCAGGGCATTAGGGAGGAAATTTATCCGTATATCATTAGGAGGAGTAAGGGATGAAGCAGAAATAAGGGGGCATAGAAGAACCTATGTGGGGGCATTACCGGGACGCATTATTCAAGGCATTAAAAAGACTGGGTCCCATAATCCTGTATTCATGCTGGATGAAGTTGATAAGATAGGTACGGATTTTAGAGGAGATCCCTCGTCAGCTCTCCTTGAAGTGTTGGATCCTGAACAAAACTTTTCCTTTTCTGATAATTACCTGGAAGTACCTTTTGATCTCTCTCAGGTGATGTTTATTACCACAGCCAATATCTTGGACACTATTCCCCCAGCGCTAAGGGATCGTATGGAGGTTTTGGACCTGCTCGGATACACTGAGGAAGAAAAACTGATGATTGCCCAGAGATATCTAGTCTCCAGGCAATTGGAAGCCCACGGCCTAAAAACAGAAAACCTTAAGTTTGAAGATGAGGCCATCTGTGCTATTATCAGAGACTATACCAGAGAAGCAGGCTTGAGAAACCTGGAACGCGAGATTGCCACTATCTGCAGAGGAACAGCAAAAGACTTCGCCCAGGGAAAAACGGAACCGGTTATAATAACCAAAGAGATGCTCCATCCCTTCCTGGGACCAACAAAATTCTTTTCAGAAATTGCAGAAAGAACCTCGGTTCCTGGTGTGGCCACGGGATTGGCTTGGACTCCCTCCGGAGGAGATATCATTTTTATTGAAGCTACCAAAATGAAAGGGAATAAATCTCTAACTTTAACGGGTTCTTTAGGAGATGTAATGAAGGAATCTGCACAAGCTGCTTTGAGCTACATTAGGTCTAAACCTAAAGACTTCAATATACCTGAGGACTTTTTTGAGAAAAACGACATTCATCTCCACGTCCCAGCAGGTGCCATTCCTAAAGACGGCCCTTCAGCGGGTGTCACCATGTTCACTGCTCTGACTTCTTTGTTTACCAACAGGCCTGTGAGACATGATATTGCGATGACCGGTGAAATAACCCTGCGTGGATTAGTGCTCCCTGTGGGAGGAATTAAGGAAAAGGTTCTGGCAGCAAAAAGGGCAGGTATCAATAAGATAATAATGCCAAAGAAAAATGAAAACAATCTTGAGGAGATCCCCGAAAATGTAAAAAATGGAATGGAATTCTATCTGGTTGAAAAGATGGATCAAGTCATAGAAAAAGCCCTCGAATAGTGCTTATCATTATTCCCTCTT
>WTBG01000373.1 GCA_013139225.1 Deltaproteobacteria bacterium | reverse complement strand
CAGGGTCTGGAGACTATCCGCAATCGTATTGATGAATTTGGGGTGAGTGAGCCTACCATTCAGAAGCAAGGTGAAGATCGAATACTAATCCAGCTTCCAGGAATCAAAGACCCCAAACGGGCAATTGACCTTATTGGCAAGACTGCTCTTTTGGAATTCAAAGTCGTCAATGATGACTATGACATCAATAGGGCTTTAAAGGGTGAGATTCCTCCAGATTGTCAAATCCTCTATTCAAAACGCGAAGACGAAGAAACTGGTGAGGCTACCAAAAAACCCTATTTGTTGAAAAAGAGAACCCTTCTTACTGGAGAACACCTGATTAGTGCCAGAGTAAGTTTCAATCAGTTTAATGAACCTTATGTTTCAATTGCCTTCGATTCCCTGGGAGCAAAACTGTTTGAGAGAATTACCGGGGAAAATGTTGAGAGGAGGCTGGCTATCATCCTGGACAACAATGTTTACTCTGCCCCGGTGATTAGAGATAGAATTGCTGGTGGAAGAGCCAGTATTGAAGGCGGGTTTACCACAGAGAAGGCAAGGGATTTAGCTATTGTATTGCGCGCTGGTTCTCTGCCTGCTCCTGTGAAAATCCTTGAGCAGAGGACAGTGGGACCTTCACTGGGACAGGATTCTATAAATCAGGGAGTAAAATCCGTTCTCATCGGAAGTGCTGCAGTTGTGGGATTTATGATGATTTATTATCACCTTTCCGGGATGGTTGCCAACTTTGCCCTTTGCTTTAATATATTGATAATTATGGCAGCGCTGGCTGCTTTTAGAGCTACCCTTACACTTCCTGGTATCGCAGGTATTTTGCTTACCATTGGTATGGCGGTAGATGCAAATGTGCTCATCTTTGAACGTACGCGAGAAGAGCTGCGAACCGGGAAAACGCCTCGGGCTTCTATTGAAGGTGGTTATTCTAAGGCACTGACAACCATCCTCGATGCCAATATCACGACTCTTATTGCTGCTCTTTTCCTCTTTCAGTTTGGAACGGGGCCCATCAAAGGATTTGCAGTAACTTTAACTGTTGGACTTATTGCAAGTCTTTTTACCGCCATTGTCTGTACAAGGGTGATATTTGATTACTTTCTATCCAAGCGGAGGATTAAAAAACTGAGTATTTAGATATCAGTCAACTATTAAAAAAGGAAAGGTTATGGAACTGATTAAACCAGATATCAACGTCAATTTTGTAGGTCACATCAAAGGGGCACTCATCTTTTCACTTATCGTGATTGGCATCAGCCTTATCTCTTTAATCATTAAAGGTGGACCACGCTATGGTATAGATTTTGAGGGGGGTACCTTGGTTCAGGTCAAGTTTTTCAATGAAGTTGATATCTCGGAAGTGAGAATTGCCCTGGATGATCTTACTATTGAAGGACTCAGTGTTCAAGAGTTTGGTGAAAAAGAAGCCAACGAATATCTCATTACCATGACGAAAACAACCGGTGAGCTAGAAGGACTGTCAGAAGATGTCAAAATTGCCCTTAATAATAGATTCGGTCGCGAATCACTGGAAGTGAGACGAGTGGAAATGGTAGGACCCAAAGTAGGAAAAGATCTCAGGAGAAAAGGAATGCTTGCTGTTATCTTTTCCCTGCTGGGAATGCTTATGTATATCTGGTGGCGATTTGAATTGCGCTTCGGTGTAGGAGCTATAATTTGCCTGATCCACGATGTGATCATTACCCTTGGTGCATTGTCACTTACGAATAAAGCTGTTGATTTGCCAATCATCGCTGCCCTGCTTGCGGTAGTGGGTTACTCGGTTAATGATACCATCATCATCAGTGATCGCATCCGTGAAAATTTAAAGAAAATGAGCAGGGGACGTTTGAGGGATATTGTAAATAAAAGTATTAATCAAACCCTGAGCAGAACATGTATTACGGCAGGAACTACCCTCATGGTTGTCATTGCTCTCTTTTCCCTGGGAGGCGAGGTAATCCACGATTTTGCTTTTACCTTGCTGGTTGGTATTTGTATCGGTACCTATTCTTCCATTTTTATTGCAAGCCCTCTTCTGATAGTATGGGAAAGGCTATTCCCCAAAAAGAAAAGGAGATAGTCTGTATCCTTGGGAAAGTTTATTACCTTTCGGAATGGCAGGGTGATAATTTTCAATACTACATGTTAACTATAGATACTTGATGCTGGATTCTTGATGCTAGATAATTAATATCCAGTATCGAGCAACCAGTATCCAGGATCATTTTGATTAGCAAACAAATCTAATGGTCAAGGAATCATTTAGCAAAAGAGAACCTATTTATTTAAAAATAGAATATCCAGCATCAAGTAACCAGTATCTAGAATCCCTTCGACTGATACAGTACATCCTAAAATCATTGAAGCACTAACTAAAAAAGGAGTCCCTAAACAAACAGAATGATTTCAGTAGAGGAAGCACTACAGGTTATTCTAAAGAGTATTCAGGTTTTAGGGCTGGAGAAGGTAGATATTTTAAGCTCCCTGGGAAGGGTGTTAGGAGAAGATATATACGCACCTTACCACATCCCTCACTGGGATAATTCAGCCATGGATGGGTATGCGGTTATTCAGAAAGATATTAAAGATGCTACTCCAGAAAACCCTGCCACACTGAAGGTAGTTGCAGATCTTCCTGCAGGCTACACTGCGAAAAGGGATCTTAAGAAAGGGGAAGTCATAAGAATTATGACAGGTGCCCCCATGCCTGAGGGAAGCGATACGGTGGTAATGGTAGAGGATACAAAAAGGGATGGGGATCAAGTTGAGATTTTCAAAGCAACTTCTAAAGGAGATAATATCAGAAAAGCTGGTGAAAATGTCAGCAAGGGAACTCTTGTTCTTCCTTCAGGGATGGGAGCACCTGTCATAATTCTTATGACTTCCCCTTTTTTAAGCTCCCTTTCCACAGTGTAGCCAGCAGGAAGATCTGCAACTACCTTCAGTGTGGCAGGATTTTCTGGGGTAGCATCTTTAATATCTTTCTGAATAACCGCATACCCATCC
>WTBG01000376.1 GCA_013139225.1 Deltaproteobacteria bacterium | reverse complement strand
GGAGTTTTTGGGGAAGAGACCGGAACATTTTTTTATCTGGCTGGCTGTTGCTATCGTTACCACCGGTACCCATCCCATACTCTCGTCCTGGTGCAAAGAGTGCCCAGTGGGATTCTTTATTTCTGCTAAAACTATTCGTCCCGCATCTTTTGATGCTTTAAGTCTGGGGGTAAGTTCACCTTTTAGTTGTTTGGTAAGTGCTGACAAGTCTTTCTTCTTATAAGAGATTTCGGCCTTTTCAAAACCACGTGTTACGATGACGATGGTCCAGGAAGGAAGATCCTTAGAATCTTTTTGATCCAGAAGCTCCGATAAATATACTTTATTAACAGCAAAAAGTTCATGGGGTTCTTCGGTAGCAATAAATTCTTTTAAAGCCTTTGTTGCCTGGTTGATATTCTTGCAGGGAAAGAAGAGCACCTGATTTTCCGGAGCGATGGTCTTCAATGTTACGGCAGCGTTTGTGATGATACCCAGGGTACCCTGGGCCTGGCAATAGAGACGGGCTACCTGAGCAAGGGAAACACCCCAGGAATATTTGTCAGGACGTTCTTGCGACATGGCCATCTGCCCGGTGGCAAAGGGTTCGCCGTCTGCCCTGAATCCTTTCATGGTAAGCATCTCCCAGGGATGGTATTTGGGCCAACCATAGAGTGGCATCATCTCCAGATAGGTTCCCAGAACAGAGGCCTCTTTTGGGACGTCAATGGCAGTAAGCGTCCTTAGTCCCTGTGCTTCGCATGCCGCTTCAAGCTGACGAAAGGTTACACCCGGTTCGATAACGGCATTTCGATTTCTGGCATCAAGGTAGGTTATATTGTTCATTCGTGACAAGTCGACAGCGATGGAATCCTTAACTGAAGGTAGATGGGTATCTTGCAAATTGGTTCCTGAGCTTACAGGTACCAATGGCGTGCGATCTTTGTTGGCCTTCCGGATGATTTCCTTTACTTCCAAATGGCTTTTTGGTTTTAATGTTTTTATTGGTTGGCAATCAGAAAAGAAACTTTTCATTTGTCTTCACCTCCCTCCATGCATTCCTGGAGCATTACCATGAAGCCTAATGCCAGTGAGCCGTTATGATGATCAGTACCCATCTTAATATTGTCCTGATCATTGTTCATGGCTACCAGTAGGGGAGGGCACGTTCCCAGGAAGAGTTGGTTGAATTTGTTTGCACCCATTGTCCATGAGCAGAATGGTTTTCTGGCATCCCGCTTTGAGACGTGGATTTCGGATCCATCCCAGCTCACGACTAGAGGCGTTTTACCTTTCACCTTGATACAGAGCAGGTCCCCCTTTTTCGTGGCCGGGAATCCCTTGGCATCAAGATGCGTGAGTCTTTCGTTAAGTGCTGAATCTGTCCGTAGCGTCGATTCCCATTTGTCTAAGTTTATTCCCATTTGTTTGAATCCTTCCTTTTAAGAGCTACTGCGATTTGCTTTCCCAGTTGAGAAACTTCCTGAAGTTATTGCCCATAAGTTTATGCTTGAATTCAGTAGTTAGCGGCATATTCATAATATTGTCTACCATTGCTTTATATACGGGCAATGAGAGAGGGAAGTCTGTGCCATAAAACACCTTGTTGGGCATAAAGAATTCAATAAAACGCATATGATCAAGATCCCAGTAATATTTAAAATGCATAAGCGTTGGTTGAGGTATTGTTATATCAGTGTAGAGATTATCGTGTTTCATAACATTCCAGAGTGCCATCATCGGGTTGTTAAATACTCCACAGTGAAGTTGCAGTATTTTCATGTTAGGAAAGTCCATGGCAACGTCATCGACATATACTGGATCCTGATACTTGGCTCTTGTCCCAGGAAGTTCCTCTACCCCTGTGTGTATCTGGACATGAAGTCCGAGCTCCTGACACTTTTCGTATGCTGGATAGAGATCGGGATTGTTCGGATACCCGATGGTCGGTGGATGAATTTTGATGCCGGGAAATCCACATTCATGGGCAGACAGAACCATCTCAACTGCTGCTTGTTTTCCATAGCGTGCATGAACACCACCAACGGCGGTAAACCGTCCGGGAAAGGCATCGATAAACTCTTTCTTAACATATTCATTGGGGACATACCATTTCCACCCTTTTGCGTTCCCAGGGTAGGGATCTGTAATGCCGTGAATGCACTGCAGACACATGGCTTCTACATTTGCACTATCCATATACTGTACAAATGTCTCAGGACTAATGTCTGGGCATTCTTCCGGTTTGTTTATAATGCTGAAAGGATTTGGGTCTCCCAGAAATGCCCGTGCTCCCATCATGCTTCTGGCAACAACTGTGTTGCCACACCAAAAATCAATACAGCCGGGTCGATCTGTAATACCTTTTTTCTCAAGGCCTGGGTGTGCATGACTGTCGAATACCTTGAAAGGCTTTTGCGCCATTATTTTTTCGATTGTTCCTTCTTGTTCGGACATGTTATTCTCCTTTTGTTAAGACTTAAATTTTCGCAGATAACGCAGAAAGCTCTTGTTTTTTTTATAAAACCTTTGTCATTTCTGCCAGTTGTTCCGGTGGAACCACATTTGGTGTTGTTGCGTATGGCGGGTTGGATACATTGTTGGGATCAAACTCCCGCTTCATCGCTTTTACGAGCAGATGCACGTTAAAAAATTGGGGCCCAAGCATATCGTAAACAGGCCCGAGCAGAATTACTGTAGATGATGCGCTCTTGGTTTCTACCCACGGTTTTAAATTGCCAATCAAAAACTGAATGGCTTCAGCTGCTTTTTCGGGTTCCTGTTCCGGCCAGAGGTCAGTTGTCATTAACGCACCATACCCCTTTTCCGTTGGGCTAATCCATCCTCCGTGAAAGCTGATGGGAAGCAGATGACTTCCCTTACCCTCTTCACGCCATTTTCTCTGCACGCGGTTTGCCCTGAGGATTTCATTAGCTACCGTATCAATTGAATCAAGGCATGCGGTTCCCTGATGAAAGCAGTCAGTTGGACGGCTCAAACGCATGGAGTGACCAACCCGGATCCAGTCATTGGTGATGCGCATCCATGAGTTGTAACGCTCACGATCCAGTGGATCTTCTGACTTTTCTGAAAGAAAACTGCCGCCCATTTTATCCACAATATGTTTCAAAACTTTTTCTTCATATTCGAGCTGTTCAAGGCTTGTTAATGCACAAAGCGCTACAATATTATACCCATGAGGGAAGAAATCTTCGTTCGCACCTTTATGGAACTCTTCTTTAGTGCGTGCTGCCCAGCACCACATGAATTGCTTTGCATTGTGCTGCACAACGATTGCAAGCTCTGCCCGTGCTAATTCATACTGAAAGTCACATGCCCAGCGAAGTTGCTTTTCCTCATTTTCCGGATATGCTTGAATATCTTTTGGGAAGTCAATCATATACCATCTGATTTTATCTTTGGGGAAGTAAGATTCCTTTTCGAGAGCATCTCCTTGTGTTGGAAAAACTGCGTCGCCAGGCCAGGGAAACAACCGGGTAGAAATCTTGGTAACCATACCCATGCCACCAGCATGTCCGAACTGTGCGCCTCGAAAGAATCCACGGAGGTCAGGGCCGGGGCCATCGTTCCAGATCCAGTCTTCCTCGCTTCCTTCCTGTGTTATTGAACCGCTTCTTAAAATCTCTCCAGTGGGAAGAACCACTTCAAATGAAAGCAGTTGATGTGCTCCCAGTGCTGCTATCCAGGAAGTGCCATAGGCACCGTGCCACTGGATATTTGCCAGGGCTGAAATCTGAGCACCTGCAGGTGGAGTTGGTACTGTACATCCCACTTTCATTGCTTCTGCCTGAAGGGAAGCAAAAGTGACGTATGGTTCTATAACAGCGTACATATTATTTTTGTCAATCTTTATGATTTTGTCCATCCTCTTTGGGTCTATAATAACTACCCCTTTTCCCATCAGGGCTTGGCCCGGATTTGCAAACGCACTGTTTATCATGCCTGTGCCACGTGGAATAAATATAAAATCATAACGGTTTGCAAGTTTAATCACTGCCTGAATCTCTTCGGTGGAACCTGGCATGACGACACAGTCCGGTCTCATTTTAGTGC
>WTBG01000183.1 GCA_013139225.1 Deltaproteobacteria bacterium | reverse complement strand
TAACCGCATAGATCCACAGGATGGGGAGGAAATTATCAAGCTCCTAAAAGAGCGGACCTTGACTAAAAAACAGTTGGTGTACGCCATTCCGAATGAAGAATCTCTTGGAAATTCTACGGTGGGTGAGATTGCTGCTATTTTAGGGGCGGAGGTGTTATGCGGGGAAGAAGAGCTGAACCGGCATGTGCACAACTTTACAGTGGCGGCAATGCAACTGCGAAACTTCTTGACCAGGATAGAACATGGTTCGTTGATTATCACCCCGGGAGACCGGGAGGATGTCCTCATCGCTTGTCTGGCTGCAGTTTCCTCCAGCTCCATGGAAAACATTGCCGGGATTTTATTGACCGGCGGTTTAAAACCGGAAAAGACCATATGGAATCTAATAAAAGGATTCTCCCGAATGGTGCCTATCTTAAGTGTTAAGGAGAACACATTTCCCACAGCAACACTCGTTGACAAGATCCACGCAATAATTTCACCAGAGGATGATCGAAAAATTACCCAGGCACTGGCAGTTTTTGAAAAAAACGTTGATGTGGAGCAATTGGGAGAGAAAATCATTACCACTCGAACCACTGTTGTTACTCCTAAGATGTTTGAATATGAATTGGTGCAAAGAGCCAAGGCACACAAACAACACATTGTCTTGCCCGAGGGAGAGGAAGAGAGAATTTTAAGGGCTGCCGAGATACTGCTTCGTCGTGAAGTAGTGGATATAACGCTCCTTGGGAATGAACAGATGATTCAGGAGAGAATATCTGAGCTTGGGCTCCGCATGGAGAGTGCGAATGTCATTTATCCCCCAGAGTCTGAGGTTTTTGACGAGTATGTTAAGACCTACTATGATTTAAGAAAACACAAGGGAATCACTTTAGAACACGCACGGGATATGATGTGTGAGGTAAACTATTTCGGCACCATGATGATATACAAAGGACATGCTGATGGCATGGTGTCCGGTGCAGTTCACAGCACTGCAGCCACTGTTCGCCCGGCTTTTGAGATAGTCAAAACAAAACCAGGGTTTTCCATCGTTTCAAGCGTATTCTTGATGTGCCTGTCTGACAGGGTACTTGTTTATGGAGACTGTGCGGTAAACCCTAACCCCAACGCCAGTCAACTGGCTGAGATTGCACTGAGCTCGGCACACACCGCGGTAACCTTCGGTATTGAGCCGCTTGTTGCCATGCTGTCTTATTCAACAGGAGAGTCAGGTAAGGGAGAGGATGTAGAAAGAGTACGTGAGGCAACGATGGTTGCAAAGGAAATGGCGAAAGAAGCTTTCCCTGGATTAAGAATTGATGGACCAATCCAGTATGATGCCGCAGTTGATCCCGGGGTTGCCAAGATCAAGATGCCAGGGAGCGAGGTTGCAGGAAAGGCCACCGTATTTATTTTTCCTGATCTGAATACAGGTAATAATACTTACAAGGCAGTTCAGAGGTCGGCGGGAGCCGTGGCCATTGGTCCGGTGCTGCAGGGGCTCAAACATCCGGTAAATGATTTAAGTCGTGGATGCACCATCCCGGATATAGTAAATACCGTTGCCATTACCGCTGTCCAGGCACAATCGGAGAAAAAATTAAAATGAACATTGAACATCGAACGTCCAACATCCAACGTCGAATAAAAAACCTTGGAGTAATGGAGTTTTGAAATAATGGAGTATTGAAAAACATAGAAACCGATACGGGTTGCGAGTTGCGTGTTGAGAAGAAAGAATATTATTGAACCCGTAACACGAAACGCGTAACCCGCAACCAGTATCAAAACCGCTACTCCCTGGCCCAGACCTAACTTTATTGGAATAAGTTTTGAATATTCTATTACGGAATATCAGTAGCCGCAACGGCACTCTACAAGTTGCACCAGGGCGGGCAGGGCAGGCCATCGCTCCAGTTTTTCTTTTGCTTCTGAATTCTGTTTTTAATACATTGGATCCTTTTTTATGAAAATACTGGTTATTAATACGGGAAGTTCCTCTATTAAGTATGAACTATTTGATATGGACCATCGTCAGATACTGGCATCAGGGATGGCTGAAAAAATTGGTGAGGACAAAAGCATACTCACCCACACAAAGATTTTGGCAAGTGGTGAATCGGTAACAAAGATAGAAGAAGGTGTAATAGCTGACCATCATCAGGGTCTGAACCGTATAGTAGATTTACTGATTGATAAAGAACATGGGGTGATTCAAGACAAGTCTGAAATATCAGCAGTGGGCCACCGCGTGGTCCATGGTGGAGAGGATTTTCATGCAACCACCGTCATTGATGAAAAGGTAATTGCAGCTATTAAGGAGAACATTCCTCTAGCCCCCTTGCACAATCCTGCCAACCTGGCGGGCATTGAGGTTGCCACATCGATTTTTCCTGATGCACCACAGGTGGCTGTGTTTGATACGGCCTTCCACCAGACTATACCCATGAGGGCATTTCTCTATGCAATTCCCTTCGAACTCTACCAGAAGGACAGGGTCCGACGGTATGGATTTCATGGTACCTCACACGCATATGTGGCTGAAAGAGCGGCAGATTATCTGGGTCAGCCCTTAAGTGAGTTGAACCTCATTACTATACACCTGGGAAATGGGGCCAGTATGGCAGCGGTGGAAAAAGGAAAGTGTATAGATACTAGCATGGGGATGACACCCCTGGCAGGGTTAGTGATGGGGACCCGTTCGGGTGATCTTGATCCGGCGATTCCCTTTTTCCTGGCAGATTACCTAAGGATGTCTCTTAAAGATATTGATACACTCCTGAATAAAGATAGTGGGTTGAAGGGAATGTGCGGGGCTAATGATATGCGGGAAGTGATTGAGAAAAAAAACGCGGGTGATGAGCAGGCAAAGATTGCACTTGAGGTTTACACCTACCGGATAAAAAAATATATTGGTGCTTATTTTGCGGCTTTGG
This sequence comes from Deltaproteobacteria bacterium, assembly GCA_013139225.1. Lineage (GTDB taxonomy): Bacteria > Desulfobacterota > WTBG01 > WTBG01 > WTBG01 > WTBG01. The sequence continues at coordinate 2,004 of WTBG01000183.1, read as the reverse complement.
AAAATCTGGATGGTATAGTTTTTACAGCAGGTATAGGAGAAAATTCAGCGGAAATTCGGGAACTGTGTTGTCGGGGGCTCAACAAACTGGGTATAGAGATTGATTTAGAGAGGAATAGTAAGCCAGGAAAGGAAATCAGAGAGATTAGCTCTCCCGGTAGTGAAGTTAAAATCCTGGTAATTCCAACCAACGAGGAACTGAAGATCGCGCAGGAGACCAGGAAAGTGATTGAGGCAGAAAGCTAAGCACCTGCAATTTCGGATTTCCACATTTCAGATTGCGATTACGGAACTAAGAAACAGGGTTCAACAGGATTCAGGGGTAAGAGTTTTTGAGTAATAAACTATAGATTTCGGGTCAGAGTGTTTGACTTCTGAATTCTGACTCCTGTCTTCTGTTATAGGATGTTGTGCGTTCATCAGTTCATTATGTAAGAAGTGAGGAGGTTAGCATTGAGCGAGTTTAATTGTGAGGTTTCATCATTGGGTGAGTGCCGTATCACATCACCTATTACCGGAATACAGTTTGTAAACGAGGATGAGCACGTGCTCTATCACTCCGATTTGAATGAAATAGAGTCCCTGCTGGCTGAGGGTAGAAAACCACCGCTCTTTGAGATGGCCGGGCCAAGAGAGAAAATCTTCTTTGATCCTTCAAAGCTCAAGTGTGGCATCGTTACCTGTGGAGGACTGTGCCCGGGCATAAATGACGTAATCCGGGCAATCATCATGAGCCTTTTCTATCACTATGGTGTCAAAACGGTGTTTGGTTTTCGATACGGCTATGAGGGACTTTCCTCAAAATATAGACATACTCCCATGGAACTGACACCGGATGTGGTTAACGGAATCCACCAGATGGGAGGAACCATTCTGGCTTCCTCAAGGGGTCCCCAGGATATTGCTGATATGGTTGACACCCTGGAGCGGATGAATATTGGCATCCTCTTTACTATAGGGGGAGATGGGACGCTTCGTGGTGCCCAGGCTATTGCTGATGAGGCCAAGCGTCGTGGTTTGAAAATTGCGGTAATCGGCGTTCCTAAGACAATTGACAATGACATTTCCTGTATTCAACAGTCATTTGGCTTTGATACAGCCGTTACTGAGTCGAGACCGTCACTTTATGCAGCACACACAGAGGCCGTTGGAGCCAGGAATGGCATTGGTCTGGTAAAGCTAATGGGCCGCGAGTCTGGGTTCATCGCTGCCTTTGCTACGCTCGCAGATAGTGAAGTCAATTTCTGTATGATACCAGAGGTGCGCTTTACCTTAGAGGTTTTCCTAAAGGACTTAAGAGAGAGACTGGAAAGGAGAGGCCACGCGCTTATTCTAGTAGGAGAAGGTGCCGGACAGGATTTGATGGAGAAGATACACGGTCGGGATGCATCTGGCAACATCCGCTTTGGCGATATTGGCATCTTCTTAAGAGATCAGATTAACGCTTACTTCGGGAAAGCTGGAATAGAAGTAAATCTGAAATATATAGATCCAAGCTACACCATCAGGAGTATGCCTGCAAATGCGCGTGATTCTGCTTTCTGTTTGCTTCTGGGTCACAATGCAGTGCATGCGGGAATGGCCGGCAGGACCGATATGGTAATAGGCTTTTGGAAGAATGAGTTCACGCATCTTCCGATTTCACTCGCCGTCTCCAGGCGTAAAAAAATTGAACCTAATAGCAGATTATGGAGCAATGTCCTTGCATGCACAGGACAGCCAAGGGAGATGTTTTAAAAATAAGTGAGCTAAAATTTGAAGTGAACTAAAGTGAGCTAAAGTTGCAAGTGAACTCAAGTTATGGAGAATAAAGAGTTCTCAAAGAAACTCGAAAAACGAACTAGAAAATTTGCTGTAAGTATCATCCGGTTATCATCATCCTTACCAAATACGCCAGAAAGCATCGTTATTCGGAATCAGATTGCAAAATCCGGTACCTCAGTCGGCGCAAATTACCGAGAGGCCAACAGGGCTAGAAGCAGGGCTGATTTTAAAAACAAGATCA
>WTBG01000034.1 GCA_013139225.1 Deltaproteobacteria bacterium | reverse complement strand
GCACTTACTACTTGAATGTTGCAATTAGAATTGCGTTAATGAAGAATGAATTAAGATTAGTGTTTTATCAAATATGGAAGTTCAACCTCCCATTGGTACACGTTGGTATATCGTGACTCTAATTCCCTTTCTCAAACAGCAATGCCCCCTCATCACGTGTTTAACAATCCTCGTAAAATAGCTCACTATTTTCCTTTGAAAATTGCATTGATTCTGATATGTAGTAGTAAACCCAGAATTTGCAGTAGCCATCTACTACGGCTTGAAAATCCTTGCTGCACCGCTTGTTTCACGATTTTACTCCTCAACATATCTATGTATATGCCTTCGTCGTAAAATCGCTCCCACTGCACGTCTCGCCACGGTTTCCTGCGCCTCGCTACGATACCTACTGCAAATTCTGGGTTAACATAAGGAGAACGCGTTTTGTCTGAAAAAACCAAAAAAAGAGTTCCTGAAAAGCTAGATTCTATTTTGGAAAGAGTCTTTAGTGGCCTCAATCTCGGCATCAGGGTAAAACAGTATCAGATTTGGGAAGTATGGGATAGTGTGGTCGGAGAACCCATAGCGAGACAGGCACAACCTAAACAGATAAGGAACATGATCCTCTGGGTCAATGTATCAAGTTCTACATGGATGCAGCAGCTCGAATTTATGAAGCAAGACATAACTAACAAACTTAACGAAAGAATTGGAGAAAAGGTTATCAATGATATTCGTTTCCGAATCGGTGAACTCTCTCAGGAAACACAAACATAAAAACTCCTCAAAGGATTCGCTATTCCTTTGAGGAGTTTTATTGATATCCGCAATTGCCGTTCTGTTTATTGGCATCAAATCTTTTTCATCTACTCATTGTCCTACCAAGGGTGATACTCACCAAAGGACCTGTTCATTTCTATTTTAGATATTGCCAAATCAACCAGTTAACGCACATCGCAGAGTGTTAGAATTTTGTCATAAGTCTTATGACTTGTTAATTAAATACTAATCACTATTTTAGCGTTGTCAAGTCATGAACCAAAATAAAATATCCTTACCACCTAAAGCAACTTCTGGTATTATATTTCATCATAAATCCTTTGCATTTCTTTAGAGTACCCACCTTCATCTGCATAGATAAAAAAAGGCCTCTTAATCTCTATTTCCGGATTTCCCCTTTTTATACTCTCTACAATAACAAGCTTTCCCTCATCATGTTTATTACTGTAAATAATCTGGAGTAGCTTTGGCTCAAGACCTGACTCCCTGAGCTTAAGCAACAAATCTACCATTCTCCTTGCAGGAAAGATGATTACTACAAGACCTGAAGGTCTTACTAAATGATGTGAAATTCCAATTACATCTTCTGCTTTTGCCATAATCTCATGACGAGCTATGGCTTTCTCTTCATCAGGATTAATTCTTCCCTCATCAATAGGGTAATAAGGGGGGTTACTGACCACCATATCAAAGGAAGAAGCATCGAAACGACTACGTAACGATCGTAAATCCTCATGCAGGATGGAGACTCTATCAGCAAATCCATTGAGCTTAATGGTGCGCTCTGCCATATCCGCCATTGCTTCCTGAACTTCTACCCCTACAATAGTAGGGGCAGAAGTTCTTTTAGCCAAAATCAGTGGGATAATCCCGCTACCGGTACCGAGGTCTATAATGGAATCTGCTGATATGTAAGAAGCAAAATGGGCAAGCAAGATGGCATCAATAGAAAAACGATAACCCTCTTTTTTCTGGATGATCCTTAATCGTCCATCAAAGAGCTCATCAAGCTTTTCGTCTTCCCTGCCATGAATCTCTGAACTCATGAGAATTCAAACAGCTCTCCAGGCACAATCTTGTTGATAACCAGCCCACTAAGGAGGTTGGGATAGAAAAAGGTGGATTTCTGAGGCATGGTTTCTCCTCTGCTGGCAATGTCCTGTATCTCAGAGGATTTGGTAGGATTAAGTAAAAATGCCAATTGATATCCCTTCGCTTGAACCAACTCCAATCCTTTCATGCCATCATGAACATAAGTAATGTTTTGTTGCTGTTGGAAATCATTGCTGGTAATTCCCAATACCTTTTTAAAAATGATGGATTCAATAACATTAACATCCAGCTTTTTAAGAGATGCTGATCCTTCTTCATCACCAGTCAGTGATAAAAACTCCTCTCTTTTTAAAACAAGCAGATGATAACAATTCTGTCCATAACCATACATCCCGAAAGCAGGTAGTTTTTTTCCATTTTCCTCCAGTTGCTTATTAAATTCATTCCATACCTGCATCCGGTTTTCCTGGTTAAAGGCAAACGTTTTGATTTCAAAAAAGTCTTTAAGCTTATTTTCAAAGGAAGCAAAATCGAACCCTTTAAGATTTTTAATCACACGATGATAAGGCATAATGACTAAACCCTCATCCTCCATAGAGGTGAGATACATCATCACATAGTTATATGATTCCTTTCCTGTTGATTGAGGATATTTCTTTAGCTCAAGATTTCGGTAATTAAGCGCTGTTTCATATCGATGGTGGCCATCAGCTATAAAGAGCGGGCTATCTTTCAATCGCAGGGTTACCTCTTTGAGAACATTTCTTTGAGAGACACGCCACAACTGGTGCAGGGTTTTATCTTCATCCGTAACTTCTAATAATGGTACATCATCAATCACTTTTTTAAGCATTTGATTGATAAGATCTTCCGCATCCGAATAAAGAGAAAAGATGGCGCTGAAATTGGTTTGACACGCTTCCATCAATTTTAAACGGTCCGCTTTTGGCTTATCCAGTGTCTTCTCATGAGGGATAACGACACCTTTATCTTTATCCTCTAACCTTACCAGTCCAACGAACCCGTCTCGGGCCACTCGTTCCCCCCCCTGGCCAGAAAACTCCTGATGATAAAAATAGAAGGAGGGCTCTGTATCTCTTTTTAAAATGGATTCCTCCTGCCATTTATTGAAAAAATTGGCGGCACGGGTGTACCTGTTATCCGAGTTGGAATCATCGGGTGATTGTTTGCCAAGTATCAACCGGATAACATTGTGCGGGCTATTTTTATAATATCTCTCCTGCTGCTCAGGAGAAATAATATCATAGGGAGGAGCGGTAACCTTGCTAAAATCGTCTATCTTCTCGAGATTATAGAGAACACCTTTAAAAGGAACAACAACCGCCATAACTTTCACCTCAAAAATGATTCTTAGATTATTAAAACCCTATGCCTAATAGCACAATACCAGATTTCAATCAAGACTTTTCGATTGCAAAAAAATACTGTCAGGTGCATCAGGTGTTAATCAACTACACATTTAGCTTGCACCATTTCTCTCAAACAATGTATTATAATTATCCGTGAATTTCTGTGTAATTCTGTGGCCGATTATTTACCATGAAGATGAAAAAAATAGCCATAACTACTCTTGGCTGTAAGGTCAATCAATACGATTCTGTAATCATGGAAGAAGCCTTTAGGGCAAAA
>WTBG01000384.1 GCA_013139225.1 Deltaproteobacteria bacterium | reverse complement strand
AAACCAAGAGCGAACACGCAGAAAGCATTATAGGTTTTACCGAAATCTCAACCCATGAAGCAACACGGCAGGATAAGAACCCACAACTTTTGCAATTATCTATAGATGGCTTATCCTCATCGGTTAAAGGCTTTGAGGTGTCACATCCAAGCCTTGTTGGAACTGTAAATTCGATCTGCGTTATGCTATCAAATTTGGGAATATAAATATCTTGATGAGAAACCCTCTCCTACTTATAACCTTTTGCCTCATATTCACAACAAACTGCCAAGACAGAGCACCAACGGAAGACCATTCAACTCTTTATGCAGTTGCCGAGTTACCTGCTCCCGTATTAAACACTCCTGATTTTTCTTTTGTTTTTGGTAATAAGGATGGGGAAACACTTCATCTTGATGATTCCGGGTTAATTCTTGAAGTAGAGTTTATAGCTCTGCAAAAAACAGTTTTCGAGATAGAGGGAACCATTAAAAAAGGGGGCAATATTATATATAAAATAACTACCGCTGACTATCCTTGCCCTGCACAAAAAGGTTGCTTCGTAGACAGCAGGTTTGTAAAAACAATAGAATACAAACCGCCCAATCGATTAAAGAGACTGCCAAAAAAGAAAGCCATTTTTAATAAGTTATTATCTTCAGAAGGCGTCAACTATCTATGGGGCGGAAATTACAAAGAAGGTATACCGCAGATGCTTTCTTTTTATGCTCCTACTCAAACTTTAAACGCTGATTTAAAAGATCAGTGGATGTTAAAAGGGGTAGATTGTTCCGGCCTCCTTTACGAAGCAACCAATGGGTTTACACCGAGAAATACAAGTTCCCTCATAACCTTTGGAGAATCTGTTAAGATAGCAAACTTAAGTGCTAATCAGATTATGCATGAAGTAGAACCTTTGGACATAATCGTATGGAAGGGACATGCTATTATCATCCTTGATAAGAATCGGGTAATCGAAAGTCGTCTGGATTATGATAAGGAAGAAGACGGGAATCAGGGTGGAGTGAGAATTCGCAACCTTAAAGAAGTGTTAACTGAAACCTTAAAAACAAGAATACCCGTTGATAACTACGAAGACAAAGTTGAAGAAGGCAAAAAAAAGTTTGTTATTCGCAGATGGTACAGCATTATGTGAAACAAACAAGATTAAGGGATTTATGAATTAAGGAATTGGACTTCGTCGTGAGCTCACTTCGGGTCTATCTAAGCCTCTCTTCGAGCCAGAGCCTCAGAACCGATGGCAGGATCGAAGACAGTAGAACGAATGGTGAGTTTAGTTTTAAGAATCTTATGTTTATCATTCTTTGAATATAAGATTTCTTCAATACAACATTACTCCGTATTCTAAAAACCCAATATTCCATGGAATTGGCAAAATATCGACTACTGAAAAAAGGTTAATTATTTTAATATTATAGAATTACCGAGACGTTTATGTTTGCAGATATCAATCTGAGAAAACTCGCAGAGATGACGACCCTTAAAAGGACTTTTTTGAGTGTTTATATCTCTGGGCCACATTCTGCGACAGATATTAAAAACAGGTTTAAAAAACTGCGCCGAGCTTTAAAAGGTGGCCGTGCAGAAAAGGATGAGCGGGAACACTTCGATGAAAATGTCAAGGCCATCTTCAACTATCTTGAAAGAAACCCACTTCAGTTTGGTTCTCTTTGCATTTTTTCTTGCTGGGCACTCGATTTTTTTCAGGCCGTTCAGCTAACGGCACCAGTAAAGGACCTTATCTGGATCGATTCGTCACCATACATCAGACCACTTGCAGAACTTCAAGAAGAATACGAGAATGTAGCAGTTGTTGTTGCGGACAATAAAAAGTCTCGTATTTTCCTTGTATCATCGGCCGTGGCTGGTTCTGAAGATGTCATCAAAGGCAACGTAAAGAACCATGTCAGGAAAGGAGGCTGGTCACAGCAACGATATGAGCGCCGCCGCGACAAGCAATTGCTACTGTACGCCCGAGAAATTGCAGACGCTCTCTCAAGGCTCGACAAAGAGGAGATTTTCAGGCGCATTCTGCTTGTGGGTGGCAAGGAAATAATGCGTATAGTCCTTGATAATCTTCCGCAGGTTTTAAAGAAAAAGGTTACTGAAAAAACTCTGGATTTAGGTAAGGGAGAAGGAGCCATCAACAATGACATAATGGACTTGTTCTTAGAGCAGGAACGTCAGTCTGAGCGAGATCTTTGGGAAAAGATCCGTATCGAATATCTCCGCGGTGGCCTGAGCGTTGTGGGTATTTATGATGTGCTGTCAGCCGCAAAAGAAGGGCGAGTGGAAGAGATGATTGTCAACCGCACGTTTAAGCCTGAGGGCAGAAGATGCCGAAACTGCGAAAACCTTGATGCTGGAGTAGCTAAAACATGCTCGGCTTGCGGATCGAAATCTCTGTTTGAAATAGATGTAGTTAACGAAATAGTAGAAATGCTCAAACTTTCTGGAGCAGAGGTCGATTTCGCCAACCCCATTCAGACACTTGTGGATGCCGGCGAGATCGCCGCCCTCCTGCGATATTAGTATCCATGATCATAATTTTCAATATTAATACAAACATAGTTAATTTCAGAGTATAAAAAGAAAGTCTCTGGCAATGGTATTAATCTAAAACAGGAGAATATTAGAATGGAACCCATACAAGAAGACTTAGTTGAAGAAACGTGGGAAGAAGTTGCTGAGTTCACTCCAAATAAGATAAACAAAATAATGCAAAAGGTTGGCAAAGAACAATCAGCACTTTTGGCTTTCATTGTAGAATTTACCGAAGATCTTGATCAGGAAGTTAAGGAACTTGCAATCTATATGTTTTTTAATGTCTATCGGATGTTTCAAAAAGGCTTCGGAAAGAAGATCAAACTAATTTCACCTGATGACGTCATCAAGTGTTACGAATCCAATGAAGATCTTATGCAAAGTCTAGAAGGTGCTCATGATAAATTTTATGACAGAATTGCCAGAGTGCAGGTTTCCAGTCAGCCATTTGTTATGAAATACATAGTAGAAACCCTGCTTGAACCACCTGAAGCTGAAGACGCAGTAGAATTAACTGATGAAGACATGGGTTTCCTCTTTTTATTGCTCAAAACAGTGGTTGACATCCTCAACGATAAGACCTAAATTTCCAGGCTGGCGAGTTTTCTCAATCCCAACTTCATAGGTAAGACGAAGGCGAGTACATTCAATATAAGAGCCATAAAAAGAAGAACAACAATTTCTGTCAATTCTGCTCCTGTCAAAGGAATACTTCTAATCTTCGACATAAAAAAGAGGTAAACTGGACGAGCCTCCAGAATAACTACCAGACCAATAAATGACACTGCCACAATCATATACATCATACCACCAAAGCCCGTTGCAATCTGCGAAACATTCTCCACTTTGAATCGAGAGAAATAAGCACCAAAACCTATACCCAGGCTGGTAATACCAAAGGTCATACCACCTATAGTAATAGCTGAAAGCCATAGCATAAAATTGGTGGCATTCATTAATATATCAGTAGTGATAATAAGGATTTCCGCTGGAATCAGCAGGAAGAAGAAGTTTAACCAAAACTTGCTCCATACTAATTTTCGCAGTTCCAAGGGTGAAGACTTGACAATCCAGAAAGATCTCCCCTCCAGGCTGATGCTCGGGAAGGTAAAGCGAACTGCAATTGCAGCAATGACAAAAGCAGCTAAACCAAGGTTGATAAAAGAAAGTAAATTCTCAAGATAAAATGTAGGCATAGGTGATTTCTCTAAAGGAAGTACACTGAAGTTATATATATATATGACAACGAGAGCACAAATAAGAAACAATTGTGGCCACTGATTAGTATCGCGCAAAAAGATTCTAATATCTTTTAGGACAACAACCCTAATCTGAGAGGGGAAAGGTCTTAACATTGTTTCTAATACTCGATTTACAATCTTTGATCGGGACAACTTAGCTGACTTGGCTTCCTGGGCTTTTGACCACGCATCATAGTATATTCTTTTAAAAACCCATTCCCCCATCACTACAAATGCCAATCCTGTACTCCAAAGCAAGAGCAGAAAGAATCCCCAATCCCCAGAATAACCGAAGAGAAAAGGAGAAATGGCATTGGCAGCCCACTGACTGGGGATAAGCGGTGATGTAGGGGTTTTCAAATTGGAAATATAATCCATCACCAGGTAGAAGCTCTCTGGATTAACCAACCGCTCCGGTTGAAGAAATCTTATAAATAAGAATACCCCCACAACCAGAAAGATAGACGCAAGCATGATGATATCCTTCAATCGGCGAGCGGGAAAGATATATACTAAAATGAGTATCAGGATAGTTCCCAGAGCAGCAGATAACAGGAGAAAAGGAACGATCACTCCTATAAGAGTAAGATAATATAATAGTGTGGCATTATAGACCAGACCGTAGGCTAAAAAGACGGGAAAACTGAAAAAGAGTACAGTCCACGAACTATTGACTATATTTTCAACAAACCTTCCTGCATAAAGACTTGAAAGAGCCACAGGCGTAGAATTGAGAAGTTGCAGATCGTCCGACAAGAAGTAAGTAGAGAGTGCAGTAATTACATTACTGAAAATTAAAAGAGAAAAGAAGGTGAGAAAGACCATGGAAAGCAGTCTGGAAGCAAGAAGGGCACCAATAACCTCTATGCTGGCAAAATAGCTCAACACCCTGAAAAATATCAAAAAGGTTCCAAGCCAGAAGAGCAAACCGACAGAAAAAAATATGATGAAGCGGAGGAATCTCTTTTTCTCTTCATTCTTTGAAGAATTCTTATAGGAAAGGATTTTTGTTTTAAGAAGAAGAATAATCTCGCGCATAGCACTCAACTCTTAAACTTTCAAAGCATCTACAATTCTCTTAACTTCCTCCCCACCGGTCAGCTTAAAAAAGACAGACTCCAGATTTTTACCATCACTTCCCGTCCTTTCCTTTAACTCTTTCATATTACCCACAGCAATGATCTTCCCTTCTTGAATAATTGCAATACGGTCACACACTTCTTCTGCTATTTCCAGAGTGTGGGTAGACATGAAGATAGTCCCTCCCTTAGCGCAAAAACCTCTAAATACTTCCTTCACCAACTTGGCACCTTTAGGATCAAGTCCTACCATAGGTTCATCAACTATAATCAATTTGGGTTGATGAACAAAGGCTGATGCCATAACCAGCCGTTGTTTCATACCGTGGGAGAAACTCTCAATCAGTTCATTTCTCCAATCAGTAAGTCCGAAAAGTCCAAAGAGATAATCTATTTTGCCCTCAACTCCGTTTGAGGAGAAGTTATACAATCCAGCAATAAACTTCAAAAACTCTAAAGCAGTTAATTTCTCATAGAGGAAAGGACGATCAGGAATAAACCCTACCACCTTTTTAGCTCGATTGGGGTGTTCAGCTAAATCCCATCCATCAATAACCACCTTTCCACTTGTGGGCTTAATCAATCCTGCCATCATTTTAATGGTAGTGGTTTTCCCTGCTCCATTAGGTCCCAGGAATCCAAATGCTTCTCCCGAATCCACCTTGAGATTAATACCATCAACTGCAACGAGATTCCCAAATCGTTTGCCAAGCTCTATCAATTGAATCATGTGTAGTTCAAAACCTCCAACTGCAATATTCCTATCAACCTGATGATTTCAAGTTGTTTATCCAACCCACCTTCTACAAATCTGATATGGGTTGCATCAGCAGGAAGCTGGTTCATGGTAGGATCCACACTAATCCAGCGTCCTACAAAAACATCCGACCACGCATGGTAGTAGAAACTACCCTGATTATAAACAAGCCCTGCACAAAGCTTGCTCGGTATACCCACTGCTCGACAGAGTGCGACAAAAAGTGTAGCATGCTCATTACAATCACCTACTTTCATTTTTAAAATATCCACTGCACTTGGGATACTAAATGTAGGCTTTTTCTCAATCGTCTGATAAACCCACTCATTAATAAGATTAACCACCTCAAGCGCATCCACCTCATTCTTAATAATCTCTCGTGCCTTCTCCACAATCAATTTATCTTCACTTTGGATAAACACAGACGGATTAAGGTACTTTGCCTTATCACTTTTTAGGTAAGGAATGTGATAAGGATTCAATCCCGACATCTTTTCCTTAAAGATTTCCAAAACATCACCTTTAAGCCTCTGTCTACCCTGAGATAGATCGAACTCTCCAAGATTAACATTTTTCAATTTCACTTTAAGGTAAGAAGGATTTGAAAGCGTAATTGGCCTGTTAACCGAAATGGCACTGGCAGCAATAATATCCTTTGTCTTTTCACTCCAATTTTCCGTAATAGCATCGGCTTTGCTTTCTTTTACCAATATCAAACCGAGTGGGCTCTCTTCCTTTATGGTATTGCCTTCCTCGTCAATCCACGATCTTAAAGTGATTCCCTTGAAGGTGCTTTTTATTCGGTAACACTCAATCACCTTATCCTCTAAAGAAATCTTCTCCTTTCCTTCCACAACCATATCAATGGGTGTACTGCTCATAGTAGAGGGGTCAAATACGGTATGATTAAACCGCTTACCTACAGCCAACCCTTTAGACAATATTAAGGGTTTGAGCGAGTTTGAAAGACATGGCACTTCCTTAAGAGGAATAACATTTTTACTAACACTCCCTCCGGATAACAGTTCCAGGTGCAATTCATTTCCCCGAACTTCTCCGTTAGCCTTAAAGGTAAAAAGGTTTGAAAATAATCTGAATTCAAAAGATTTGAGAGTAAAAGCATTATCTACATGAGAAGTAACCTGGGTATCTATTCTCTGCTGAGTTCCCATCACGGTGAGATCCATGATCGCCTGATCAAATATCTTATATCCCTTAAACTCTTTCTTAATTTCAGAAACGGTATATCCTACTTTATCTTTGCCCCAGTAAATCCCCATCCACTCCTCTTTAGGACGGAGTTGACTTTCCGCATAGCTGGTCCGGGTGTAATCATCCCCCGGGATAAAGTATGTCCTTTGGATAAGAATACCCATCATCATTACCCAAAAGACAATGACGATGGGCCGCATCACTCTAAAAAATCCATTCCTCTTCTCTTCCATAAAAACTAACCCTGTATTTTACCCACGGCTCTCTACTTCCTGGACCCTGTATTTATTACACACTACTAAAGGGAACAGGAATAAAGGTCACAACAAATACAAGCAATGTAATGGCACCTATCACTTTCCTTCTTCTATCAAGAGGAACATCTTGATCCAATGGTGGTGGATGTTTGGCACCTAACAAAACAAGCAGCATAATCGCCCAAACCAACCACGTACGCGACCCCCATATACCCAGTCCCAGCAAAGCAATCAGTGCTACCTTTGATATAATCTTTGTTTTCTCACCAAAAACAGCATAGGATATATGTCCCCCATCTAACTGCCCAACAGGGATAAGATTTAAAGATGTAACCAGCAGACCAATCCATCCGGCAAAACCCAATGGATGGATAATCACATGATAGTTATCAGGTATATTACCTAAAATAATCTTAGTCAAAAAAGATAAAATAAGAGAGGAGCCTAATGTAAACCCTCCTTCTAAGGAAGATTCAACGACCATTACCTCTGAAAGTTTTAGGCCTATAATTAAGATAGGAATTGTAACAATAATGCCTGCAAGAGGTCCAGCAGCACCAATATCAAGAAGCACCTTTTTGTCTTGAACAGGAGAGCGCATCTTAATAAATGCTCCAAAAGTACCTATGAAAGTTGGTGCTGGTATGAAATAAGGAAGTGTAGCATCGATACGATGCTTTTTGGAAACCAGGTAGTGTCCCATTTCATGTGCTAAGAGTATAAATAATAGAGCTGCTGAAAAAGGTAAGCCCTTTACTATCTGACTGGGATCCTGTAGAGGGTTCACTCCTTGTTGTAATGCACCAGCGAGAAGAGTTGTTCCAATAGTTAAAATAAATAGAATAATATTTATTGAGATACCAGGCTTTTTGCAAGATGGTGTTTCAACTCTTTTCTCCTCGCTGCAAGAAGATTCTTCAGAGTAATTTGTCCATTGCACCTTTTTACTGAAACTGTCTCTATCCATCAGGCAAGCTCACTCTTGGCTTATTTAAATTGTGTCCAGATGTATTAGGCAAAGGAGTGTTTCTTTTTTGGAAAAGTAGGGGGAATATCGTATGGTAGGTGTTCTCTCACACCTACCATCATAAGTATAACATAAAATGCTTATCGGTGGGGAGCTATAAAGTATTAACTCTATTTTTTAGTTCTTTCCCTACTTTAAAAAAAGGTTTTTTTCGGGGGGGCACAGTGACTCTCTCACCGGTTTTGGGATTTCTTCCTTCCCGGCCTTTGTAATGTCTTATACTAAAGCTGCCAAAACCTCTAATCTCTATACTCTCTCCCTTGGCTAAGGCATCTGTCATGGCATCAAAAATATTGTTGATCACCAACTGAGTTATATCATGGTTCATATTAAGTTCCTTTGCCACCTTCTCAATAAGATCAGACTTTAACATTTTTGCCTCCTTTCCCCATTTATAACAACTAAAACTTTTAGTGAACTGTTAATTTACTTAAACCCCATCCATCTGGTCATTTCACTTAATTCTTCTTTTGGTGCCCTAAACGCATTTACAGGTAACTCCCCATCAGGATAACCCAGAGCAATTCCAACAACAATATCCATAGAATCTGGGATTGCAAGATGTTCCCTGATAAGCTTTTCAAACATCAGAATCAATGCAATAATACATGTTCCCAATCCCTTTTCCTGGGCAGCAAGCACAATATTCTCCACGGCACAGCCCATATCCACCAGTTTAGATTTCGGGTGAGATTTGTCCAGGGTTACAACGATAAGAACAGGTGCTCCGTAAAATACACAGCTTCCTTCCTCTATGAATGGAACTACTTGTTTGTCCATCTTTTTAAGATAAGGCCGTATACCGATTAAAAGTTTTTTCGTTCTATCCATATATAGGCGGGGAATGGTTTTGCCTTTAGAAGGATCGTAATGTTTACTTAGCTTTCTATGAGCCGATAAAATATCATCTGCTAACTTTTCCTTTATTTCCCCCTTTACAACAACAAAATTCCAAGGCTGTTGATTTGACGCTGATGGAGCCTTTCGTGCTGCATCCAGCAATTGTTCAATCAACTCCCGTGGGACAGGTTTCTTCTTAAAGCCCCTTACACTCGCCCTTTCATTTATCACAGTTATTACATCCATGAATTTCTCTGCACTCTGTGGTTTAATATTAGTGTTATAATCTATTTCAAATCATTTTTTTGTCAATAAAAAATTGTACAATTTTCACATAAATATTAGTAATTGCTCGAATCCTTTGCATTTATATAAACTACAGGCAACCCGAAACCTCTAACTCACAACTTTTTTTATTCTTTATTTTTATATATATGGTTATCTAAAAAATTCCAGTTTAATGCTCAGATAAAAATTATAAAAAAACTGGATTCCCGCTTGCGCGGGAATGACATGTTTTATCAATCACTTACATCATTGTCTGTCATCCCTGCGAAAGCAGGGATCCAGGAACTAACAACCAACTTGAGTATTGTAGATAAGCAAATTTATGTATTCTTTATATTATTCCAGATAACCAAGGGCGCGAAGACGCTCCTTTATCTCCTCGTCGCTATCATGGGCAACAGGTCCTTTGTGCCTTAAAGGAGAACCATAGCTTTCTATGAATTGTATGGGGTGATTTTGAAGAAATATTTCCTCCACACACTCTGTAAGAACCACACCATCCATCTCTTTTGACACAGGAAGACCGCCGAGATAGAGAAGTGTTGGGGTAATATCATAAACAGATGCATTCTCAACTCGCAAACCTGTTCTAACATTCTGACCATTTAAAATTAACAACCCCGGTGGTTTTGTTTTCCTGTGACCGAACCGACCATCAGGCTCCTTCTCAAATCCGTGGTCAGAAACAACCATAACAGTAGTATCCACTGAAACCTTCTCGATCAATTCCTTGAGAATCCTGTCAATGTGGCAGTAATACTCATGGACTGTATCTCCAAACTGTTCAATCTCTTTATCTGTTACATGAGAGTCTCTGTTACAAGAATCGTATTTTAAGGCACAGTGGGAAATAATATCAATTCCCCTGAAATAAAAAGCTAAGAAATCTGGCTGAGGAAATTCTTTAAGGCAGTATAGAGCCAGTTTTTTCACTGACTCATCCATGGAATAAAGATATTTGAATTCACTCATGAGCTGATGTCGTTTATAGTGGCAGTTTCTCATTGTCTCAATTTCTCTCCTATCTACCTTCATAAACTGCTGGTAAACATCAACGGGCAATGCTAAGGGATCTACTATACTTTTTACAACCTCATCGAAAAGACTGTCGGGATATACAAGATGTGTATCCGGTAGACTTCCATTTTTCCCCCTTTCTTTTAGCCGCCAGTAGTGAACCCTGTCTGAAATAATAAATCCAGGGACTTCACAGGCTGGCCAGCTATACCACCAGTTAATAACACCAACACTCCTATCTTCTTGCGCAAATAGTTCCCATAGCATCTTTTGTTGAACCATGCTCAAAGAAAAAGGAACATCCCGGACATACTCTTTCTTTTGAAGCCATCTGAATAGTGGTCGAATACCACACTTTAACATTTTCTTTATCGCAGTTTTTCTTACAATTCTCTCTCCCACCTTATAATATATGAAGCTATCTATTCCATGTTTCCGTGGATTCATCCCCGTTATTATGCTAGTCCAAATTACTGCAGAGTTCGAAGGAGTGAAGGGTTTAAGCAATCCATAACATCCACCTTCCATTAACCTCTCCAAAAAGGGAAGATCTCCCATAGCAAACCACTTCTGAAGAAGTGGAAAAGAGAGGCCATCTATAGCTATAAGTAACAACTTCTTACAATTAGATGAATTGTTCACCTGACGATACCCTCTAAAACTAAATATTCACCGCAGAGATCGCAGAGTACGCGGAGAAGAATATATAAAATCACAACTCTGGGTGAGACATAAAGCACCGTAAAAACTTTCAAACGGTGTTTACCTGTTACAGATCTGCAATCTGAACATACACCAGCAAGATTAGTAATCATTGCTAATCAAAACACTTGAATTATTATTCACTGCGATCTCAGCGGTTCCCCCGTTAGATAACAAAGTTTGTGAGATATGTAGTTTAAGCAGTATAAAGATATAAAAAGTTAACTCCTTATATATTAAATATCTAACGGGGTGAATCTGCGGTTAGCTTACTTTCTATAAATTTCCTTCAACTTCCTTGTTGAGCCTGTCAAAAAATTCCTCCATAAAAGCATGTCTCTCTTCAGCTATTCTTTTACCTTCTTCTGTAAGCATTTTATCTTTAACCTTTTTCAACTTAACCATAAACTCCCTGTATGCAGTATCCTCTTTTGTGTATGGTTCAGTCTTTTCAACATCCACACCTATATTATGTAATTGAGCACCTACTTCTCCGGCAAACAAAAAAGCCCTGCCAATTCCCACGGCACCAATTGAATCTAACTTGTCAGCATCGTACAATACCTTTGCTTCTTTCGATTGAGGAATCCTGCCCCCCCTAAACCTATGACATTCAATGCAGTGAATAACTTTGTCTATTCTCACCTTATCCATAGCATGTTTTCCCAGCAGTTCTCTAGCCAATAGCGCCCCTTTTTCTGCATGACAGACTCTTCCATTAGTTTTGTCCTGATATTCCCTCCCTATATCATGCAAAATTGCGGCTAATTTTAAAATCTCTATATCTGCTTTTTCCTCTTTCCCGATATGTATGCAAAGATTGTAAACTCTTTCTGTGTGTTCCCAATCGTGACTGCCTTTTGCATTTTCGAAATAACACTTAGCTTCTTTTTTTATTTGAACAAGTATGTCCATAATGATTATAAAAGATGTTCGCCTTTAAGGTGCATAAGATGCTGAATATTGGATTACACCTCTTCAGCTAAAAATTCATTTTATTTCTATCGGGGTAAACTTTGCAAGATAATAATGAAGGAAAAAAGGCACAAAATAAGAAAGGACAGTTGCAGACTGACCTTATTAGGGAGAGTGTGTGACACAGTTGACATGCCATTCAAGAATAGTAATGGCTACATGACAATATAGCGTGATTATTTCAAGAACATACCGACGCACCGGTTATTTTGATGAGCTTGCCTGATCGCCAGGACCTCTCAAACGCCTTTATAATTTTGGGATC
>WTBG01000261.1 GCA_013139225.1 Deltaproteobacteria bacterium | reverse complement strand
TTATCCCGTACTTGATACGGGGCGGGAATGACACGTTTTTTCAATCGGTTCCACCCTTGCCTGTCATCCCTGCGAAAGCAGGGATCCAAGAACTGATAGACAACTTGAGTATTGTAGATAAGCAGATAGATATATTTTTCCCCTTCATGGTAGACGTCTTATGTTTCCCCATGCTAAAATATTACCATCCTTTGGTTTTATTCTTGACATCCATCGTAATATTCTTTAGATTGAAAAATTTATAATAGTAATTAATAACTTAACTGATAAGATGCGATGTCCAGTTTCGTTGAAGTTAAAGGTTTGAGAAAAAGTTTTGGTCGTATATTTGCTCTTAACGGGGTTAATCTCGAGGTTCAAGAGGGAGAAATTTTTGGTATCTTAGGACCTAATGGAGCAGGTAAAACAACTCTGGTAAGGATTCTCAGCACATTACTTAAACCTTCCGCTGGGGAGGTTTCGATTGCCGGATTTAGGTTGCCCAGTCAGGATTATGGACTAAAAAAAATGATGGGCTATATGCCTCAAAGCCCTTCTCTCTATGAAGACTTGTCGGCCAGGAAAAATCTGGAATTTTTTCTCAATCTCCAATTCCATAATGGACTCGGGGGGAGTACTCAGAACAAAATTGATCACATCCTGGAATTTGTGGAATTGAAAGACCGTAAGGACGATCTCATTTCAACCTTTTCCAGTGGAATGAAGCAGAGGTTATCATTAGCTTGTGCCCTTATTCATAAACCAAAAATCTTGTTTTTGGATGAGCCTACTGCTGGGGTCGATCCCAGACTTAAACGTGCGTTCTGGGATTATTTTAAAAAACTGAAACAGGAGGGCACCACAATTATAATAACTACGCATCAATTAACAGATGCAGAAAACTGCGATCGTCTTGCCTTAATGAAAAAGGGTAAAGTTTTTTTGGTTGATACTCCTTCCCACTTGAAGAATTTGGGAACTTCAAGAATTCGGATAACCAGAAAAAGTGGAGTAAAAGAGCTGGAGATTTCTAATTTTTCTGAA
Source organism: Deltaproteobacteria bacterium (assembly GCA_013139225.1). Lineage (GTDB taxonomy): Bacteria > Desulfobacterota > WTBG01 > WTBG01 > WTBG01 > WTBG01. The sequence continues at coordinate 9,213 of WTBG01000261.1, read as the reverse complement.
GAATTTCCAAAACACTTGAAAGAGATAAACGGAGATGTACTTAGATTAGATATCACTTCAGATACTTTGGAAGATATTTTTCTTAGATTAACCCAAGATGCAGATTGAAATGTTAAGGAAAATATATTATATTGCACTTAGAAATTTGTGGCAGGCAAGGAAAGATTATGGGTTGATACTTGAATCCATCTTTTTTCCTGTTGGCACGCTTGTTATTGTAAAGTTTTCCTTTGGCCAAATGGAAGAAAGTTCTTATAGGCTTGAAACTCAGGAGATGATTCTGGGCTTGATTGCTCTTCAGATATATTTTCAAACCTATTTGATGGGGGCTCTGGTTCTGGTGAGGGAACGGGTGCAGGGAACATTAGAAAGAATGTTTACCTATCCCATAAGGAAGGTTGAAATTTTGGGAGGATACCTACTGGGTTTCTCTTTGTTGGGGATTATTCAAGCTATTTATGTTCTCGTTTTTTCATACTTTCTTTTTAGTGAAATCGAGGTTGTTTTTGACTCGCATTTGTGGTTGATCGCCCCTATTACTATCTTACTGGTATTTACTTCCATTGGCATTAGTGCGCTTATATCAAGTTTTGTCAAATCTGAAGCACAGGCACTCCAATTTGTTCCCTTAATTATAATTCCTGCTTTACTGCTTTCTGGAATCTTTTATCCTGTTGAATTGCTTCCCACCTGGTTACAAAAGGGTTCTTATCTTATCCCTTTAACCTATGCGATCGACTCCTTAAGAGAGTTGATCTTTGAAAACGGGGATCTCTACGATATTACTCCGAGTCTTGTAGGAATGGCAATATTAGGAATGGTTGCACTTGTTGCAGGAAGTTTTACCTTGAAGAAAACCAGCTAAAGAAAAGGAAGGAGAATAATGCATGAAGGTCTTTTTTGTTGAACCTCCCCACAAGATATGGGAATTTTTTAGAGGTCATACTCCAGCACCCGGGATGACCTATGTGGCTACTTATGTTGAGAAGGAATTTGATGTAAAGTATATTGACGCCACCAGTGGTTTGGAGCATCCATGGGCAGATTTAGAAAAGATGATTAGAGAAGAAAAACCTGATGTAGTGGGACTAACCAGTGTTGCTACCTGCTTCTGTTATGATGCACTGAATGCTGCTCATCTTATAAAACTGATTGATCCCTCTATTACAGTGATTTCAGGAGGTTCCATGATGTCCTTTACCGCAGAGGATAATTTGCGGCCAGGGTATATCGATTTTATTATTATGGGAGAGGGAGAAATTACCGTTATGGAACTGCTCAAGGCGATTAAAAAAAGCAAACAGGGAGAAAGCGTTGATTACTCATCTATAAAAGGCATTGCCTATCTCTCTGATGGGAAAGTGGTATATACGGAACCTCGTCCTTTCATAGACGATTTAGACAGCCTCCCCATGCCTAATTATGATCTTCTCCCCATGGATAAATTTTCCCTTCCGGTTATCGGAGAAAATGCCTTTGTCATGAGTACCTCACGGGGGTGCGGGGGAAACTGCAGCTTTTGTTCTGAAGCCAAATTTTGGAATAATATATGGAGAGGGAATAGTGCCAAGTATGTTGTTGACCATTTAGAGTTATTATCCAAAAAATATGGGAAAACCACTATTATGTTTGGTGATAATGACTTCCTGTGGGATCCTCAAAGGAACATTGACTTCTGTGAAGAATTGGAGAGGAGGAAGCTCAAAGATATCCACTTCTGGGTACAGGCCAATCCCAATAAGGTAGTGGAAAACAAAAAGCTCTTCCCCCGGTTAAAAAAGCTTGGATTATTTCAGGTAATGATGGGAACAGAATCCATGGATAAGGAAAAGCTAAAACGGCTGAGGAAGGGAGCTGGCTTAGAAACCCAGCTTAATGCGATGAATATTGTCAAAGACAGCGGTGTTATATTAATGACCATGATGATGTGGGGAGACTGGAATGATGATGAACGTTCATTAAATGACACCTGGAAATTTTACAGAAAATATGCCGATGTCTACCCCTTAACTGCTATGACCCCTTTCCCCGGTACGGATTACTATAAAGAAGTTGAAAAAAAGGGGCTTATAGCAGATAAAGATTTTTCTAATTTCACTATGGTCAATGTAGTCATGCCTACCAAGCACTTAACTTATGAAGAAGCAAAAAAAGTTTACATAAAGGGATTGGCAAAGTATTTTATGTATTGGAAGGGAATATGGAACGCATTCTTTTCTAAAAAACCTTTTCTACGATATCAGCAAAGGACTTATATAAAACTGGGGATTTCTAATCTATTGGGCAGAAAATGGAAGCAGAAAAATTATATGCCCTTTGAAGACTATATGGCGAGTCGAAATAACTAACCCTGTTATATTTGCTATTACACTTTCCCTATTTTTTTGAATCCTTCTTGCCTTTTTTGTATTCCGGGATTTGCACATCAGGTGTTAGTCCCAGTTGATAAAAGTAATCGTCGGGTGATAACCGCAAGGCCTTTAAAAGGTAGTCTTTGGATTTTTCTTCATCTCTTCCCTTAAAAGAATTTTGCACATACGCTCGTGCCAGCCAGTAGTACCCTTCATGAAATGCAGGATCAAGCTTCACAGACTTTAAAAGTAAAGGGATAGACTTGTCAACACCTCCCCCATGATCTGGTGGTTTATACATAGCTTGAATGCCCTTGACAAGATATGCCCTGGGGCTATTGGGATCTTTTTCTAAAGCCTTTTTTATATTTTTGTCAACACGCGTGGCATACCTTAAAAGTGTAGGGTAACCTACATATTTAATCTTTTGGGCATAAGCCATCGCCAGGTAGACGTATCCATCTGAAAAGTCATCATTTTCTCTTACTACCCTTTTGAATTTATCCCGTGCCTTATTGATCAAATACTCGCTTGTTTCTAAGAGTGTTTTATTTTCTTTAGACTTGCTTTCATAGTAAAGGGCGGTTCTTAGATGGATTTTCCCAAGATAATAATTATAGAGGTAACGACTTGGGGAAGATTTACTGTTGAGTAATTCTTTTAGAATGGTTTCATATCGATGGAGTTCAAAAAGGTCAATTGTGGTTAATGCCTTTTCCAGTTTTTCATGATCCAGTGATGGTGGAGGTGTTTGAGCAGCAACATTATGCAAGAGGATTATCAGCACAAAAAAAATCAACCATTTTATATATCTTTTCAAGTGTTTTTTTTGTTTTATCATTTCTTCAATGCTGCAGATATTCATCTGAGAACTTTGTGGTTTAGCGCAATTTTTGCAATCTGCTTATCCGGAAATCTCCAGTTGAATACCCTGATGAAATTATGAACAACACTGGATTCCCGCTGGAGTTTATCCCGTACTTGATACGGGGCGAGAATGACACGTCTTTCAATCAGTCCCATCCTTATTTGTCATCCCTGCGAAACATGTCCTCGACTCTGATCGGGGAGCAGGGATCCAAGGATTGATAGACAACTTGGGTATTCTAGATAAACAGATTTTACAATTTTAAAAAGAGGTGTCAATTAAAAAAACCCTCATTTTAGCAAATGAGGGTTAAAGGAAAGGAGATCAGCACGATTTCAGGAGAAGAATTTTATAACATCAAATCAAACCTTTACTTTCCAAATATTTTAAGATTCTATTGAGATACATTCTACAAGGAGCTCCTTTGGAAGAGAGGCATGAGGACTTATCTTCACCCTTAAACCAGATGCAATCATCACAACTCTCAGGGATGAAGGAAGAGATAAACCTTTGCAAATCTTCAATACTTAATTCTCCGTTTTGCTTAGCTATTTTTCTTAGAGCTTTGATATTCATTAATATCATCCTGACAGTTTTATATTTTTATAAAGCAATAAAAGTGCCAGGTAGAAGATGGCGTTTTATAGAGGTTATATAGTTGAATTTTATGAATAATTGTTTTTTAACTATTATGGCATGAGTTGTCATTATGTCCCAGAAGGCAAACAAAGTCAAGTAATTAAGCAATATGTCGATAAATATCCAATGTTATTATATAATTAGACAATACACAAAAAGGGGCAATAATGGATGTTTTAGCTAATTTGGGTGGGCATTGTGATGAAAAAGGTGGTATCAATGGGTTTATGCAGTTATTTTCTTTTGAAATGTTTCTCAAGATCACTTATTGTGAGTTTAATAAAGGTGGGACGTCCATGAGGACAGGTGAATGGCTGTTTGGTCTTTTCCAGACTATTTATTAAATATTCTATCTCTTCAGGACTCATTTTTTCATTGGCCTTTATGGCACGGCTTTTACAAGCCAATGTTTTGGCGACATTTTCTTTCCTGTCATTTAGCGGTACTTTCCCCTTACCTTCCAATATCCCATGAAGAAAGTCCAGAAGGAGATCTTTTGCCTCAACATTTCCCATCAAGGTAGGAGTGGCATCTACAGAGAACGTGTTATTGCCGAGATTGGTGATACTAAAACCAACTGCAATAAGAAGGTCAAGATGCTCCTCCAGTATTTGAGCTTCTTTGAAACTGAGTTGAATGGTAGCAGGAAGCAGGAGAGCCTGTGATGCAGCAGTTCCCCTTTCTAAGGAGGTTAAAATTTCTTCAAAGATGATTCGCTCATGAGCAGCGTGCTGATCAATTATAATAAAACCTTCTTCAGTCTCTGCAAGGATATAGCTCTCCCTGATTTGACCTAGTGGGGTAATAACTTTTAGTTTTTTCTCCGTATCAACAAACCACATTGCCTCTTCGGGTTCCTTTGCCATCTGATGAGAAGTTGCAGTTCCCTTGGCTGTTTCAGGATATACGTCTCTTCCCTTCACTTTCTCTTGTATCTCCTTAAAATCAAAGGGCTCTGAAACAGACTTTTGGTAATAGTTTTTTCCCTTGCCCAATGAGTATGTGTGGAATATGCTGGGGGAATGATCACATTTGTATAACACTTCCCTCACATGACGAACAATTTTCTCACAGATTGTTTTTTCATTTTGTAATCTTACTTCTCGTTTGGTAGGATGAATATTGACATCAACAACAGTGGGATCTAGCTCTAGGAAAATGATTGCAACAGGAAAGTGCCTTTGGGGAATAAGTCCCTGATAGGCTCTTTGCAGGGCGTAACTTAAAGGCAGACTTTTCACCGGACGTTTATTAATAAAGAAAAGCTGGGCAGAGCGATTTATTCTGGATAGCTCGGCTTTAGCAAAGTATCCTCTCAAGGTTAACCCATCACTTTTGATGTCAAGAGGCAGGAGGTATTTAACCCATTCATGATAATGGGTTGAAAGAAGACGTTCCTTTAAATGGGGGCAAGTTGGGTAGTCAAAAATTAGTCGGTCATCTTTATAGAGTTTAAAGGCGACATGGGTGTGAGCAAGGCTTGTTGTGGTTATTACTTCTGCGATGCTGGCATTCTCTGCCCTCTCACTCTTCAGGAATTTCTTTCTGGCGGGTGTATTAAAAAAGAGGTCTGAAATCTCTGTGGATGTTCCTACTGGTGTGCCCTTTTCTTTAACCGATTTTATCTTACCACCTGTAGCCTCAATCTCTGTGCCTGCCTGCTGTGAACTATTTCTGGTAAGCAAAGCAACCCTGGAGACAGCAGCGATAGAAGAAAGAGCTTCCCCTCTAAAGCCAAGGCTATTAATGGTAAAAATATCGTCTGAGTTTTTAATTTTACTTGTGGCATGGCTTTTTAAACAAAGCAAGGCATCTTCTTTATCCATTCCTGTTCCATTGTCTACCACTTTGATAAGACTTTTACCACCATGCTTTATGCTTATGGAAATCATGCTGGAGTTGGCGTCCAGTGAATTCTCTACCAGCTCTTTAACTACAGAGCTGGGTCTCTCAATTACTTCGCCGGCTGCAATCTTATTTACAATATGCTCTGGCAAAACCCCTATATTACCCATAGCTTAGATCCTTATCATTTTTTGTCATTTGCCACTGGTTACTGGTCATTCGTTGTTCGGTTGCGCTGCTAGTTTCGTCTTTCGTAAAACGGTTGTGTTGTTTCTCATTCTCATATTAGTTCTTAACTTTACCCGTAAGCGATCCACGCATACCGATATTTACCCTGTTAGAAAGAAATCTTGCAAAAACTATTTAAGAACGTTAATGATCAATTTAAAACTCAAGACATTTTCTCTTGGAGATCATGTCTCTAATAGGGTGAGTTGCGCAACCGCAACCGTATTACGCAACCTACATTTAAATTTCTTTATCCAGCATCTAGTATCCAGTAAACATCACGCATCAAGTCTCTTGTTCCCTCACCCTTTTCTAATTACCCTGTTTCAAACTAGAGGAAGAAGAGGAGTTAATCTTCTCCTTTAAGAGATGAAGTTTGTTTAGAGCCTCAAGCGGGGTCATCTCATCAATTTTAAGTGTCTTAATCTCTTCCAGTACAGGGTGTTTTGAAACAGTTGCCGAGTGGTTATATTGACCTTTTGAAACTTTTTTGGACGATAGTTTTTGTGTGGAATCCTTCTCCTCAAATTCTTTAAAAAGAGGAAGAGGTTTTAAAGAGGAGCTTATGTCCTTCTTTTTTAGTTTTCTGGTTAAAGCCTCTTCTGAAATCTTTTCTTCTTCGAGGTAGAAGAGTATTTCCTTTGATCTTTCCACTACCTCTTCAGGCAATCCGGCTAGTTTCCCCACTTGAATTCCATAACTCTTATCAGCACTACCTGCTTCGATTTTCCTGATAAAAATGATCTCATCACCTACCTCCCGAGCGGTGATATTGTAGTTTTTTATTCCCTCAAGAGAATGTTCCAGCTCAGCCAGTTCATGATAGTGGGTAGCAAAGAGGGTCTTTGGTCTTGCCCCACCTTTTTTATTCAGAAACTCACAAACAGCCCATGCAATACTCACTCCGTCGAAGGTTGAGGTCCCTCTACCTATTTCATCCAGGATGACCAGACTTTTAGAACTGGCATTATTTAAAATATTTGCTGTCTCAATCATCTCTACCATAAAAGTGCTTTCACCGTGAGCCAGGTTGTCATTCGCTCCTATACGGGTGAATATTTTATCCACTGGACCAATGCGAGCAGAATCCGCTGGTACAAAAGAACCCATCTGAGCCATGAGGACGATAAGAGCCACTTGACGGATATAAGTGGATTTGCCCGCCATGTTAGGTCCTGTAATAATGAGCAGTTGATTTTACCATTGTCAGTTAAGTTGTCGTTTTCTATAAACTGACCTTCTTCTATTACCTTTTCCACCACAGGGTGGCGCCCTCCCTTGATACGTATGGTCGAACTCTCATCAATCTCCGGTTTAACATATCTGCTTTTTATGGCTACAGTGGATAGTGAAGCCAGGACATCAAGGATTGCAAGGGCTTCAGCGGTTCGTTGAATCTCACGGGTAGATTTAAGGATGGTCTGTCTTAGTTCTTCAAAAAGTTGATACTCTAGGGCGTTCGCCTTTTCTTCTGCCCCCAGGATTTTGTTTTCCATTTCTTTCAATTCGGAGGTGATAAACCTTTCTGCATTTACCAGCGTCTGCTTACGGATGTAGCTTTCGGGAACTAAGGGAAGATTGGGCTTTGTTACTTCAATGTAATAGCCAAACACTTTATTGTAACTTACCTTAAGAGATTTGATAGCGGTCTTCCTCTTTTCACTGTTTTGAAAATTGGCAATCCATTGCTTTCCATTAAGAGCTATGTCACGAATCTCGTCTAACTCCAAGTGATATCCCTTCTTAATTAATCCTCCTCCCTTAATGGAAAAAGGTGGTTGATCTACTAAAGATCTTTCTATAAGGGATACCAAATCCCTTAACTCAAAAAGTTCTTGCTGTTGTCTCATGATAAGAGGTGATCTTAGGGTAGAAATATTATCTTTTAACTCCGGAATAATTTTAAGAGACTCCTTTATTGCGGTAAGATCTCTGGCTGAACAGACACCACAGGTGATTCTCGAAAGCAGGCGCTCTAGATCGCGAATGTATTTAAACTGTGATCTCAGTCTGTTATGACAATCAGAATTCTTTATAAGCTCATCAATAGCTTCGTAGCGTTCCTCAATGGGTTTTGGCAAAAGGAGTGGTTGCTTTATCCACTGGGAAAGCAGACGGGCTCCCATGGGTGTTAAGGTCTCGTTTAAGATGGCAAAGAGAGTTATACCTTTTTTATCTCCTGATAACGGCTCTACTAATTCCAGATTCCTTTGTGTCCTGCGATCCAGAATCATGTATTCTGAAGAATGGTAAGGGATGGGTCTCTTAAGATGATCCAGGGAGTTTTGGAGGTTATCTTTAAGGTAATAAAGTAGTGCCCCTGCGGCTGAAATGCCTACACTATGGTGAGCAAGCCCCAGGCCATCTAAAGATACGATCTTAAACTGTCTTTCCAATCTCTTTTTTGACTCTTCAAGATCAAAAATCCAATCCTCATAGTGGTTAACAACTGCCGACTGTTCCTTTTTTAGAAAGTGTATGAAAGAGCTATCTTCTTCCAGCGTTGAAGGAATGACAAATTCTTTTGGATTAAGAGAGCCGATTTCGTTCATTATGTCTTCAGCTTTTTCAAATTCAGTAAGTTTGAAAATGCCCGTTGAGAGATCGAGATAGCTGAGTCCCCATAACCCATTCTTTTTATAGCAGGATGTGATATAATTATTCTGATATGGGAAAAGCTCTTCATCTTCTAAATTAGTTCCTGGCGTACTGATTCTCACAACTTCTCTTTTAACAATACCTTTGGCGAATTTAGGATCCTCAACTTGCTCACAGATAGCTACTTTTAAACCTTCTCTGTTAAGTCGGTTAATATAACTCTTTGCAGAGTGATATGGCACACCGCACATGGGTACCTTGCCTGCACTACCCCCGTCCCGTGAGGTGAGGGTTATATCCAGCAAAGCTGAGGCCTTTTCAGCATCTTCGAAAAACATTTCATAAAAATCACCCAGACGGAAAAATAAGACAGTCTCAGGTATCGTTTTCTTAATAGCCAGGTATTGTTTAAACATAGGAGTCATTGTTCATTCCTCAAATATTATTTGGAGGTCGTTATTCTAACGAAGCTTCGCCTCAAACCGACGAGGCTTCGCGATACTTGCCTTGTTGAATTGCCCAAAGGGCACTGCATTCAACTGGGCTAGATTCTGGACTAGACGATTGCGGATTTCTGATTGCTGATTGCGGAATTAAAAAACTTTAGTTCACTTTAGTCACTTTAGATCACTTGCAACAAAATCAGAATTAATAAATGCATCTAGTATCCAGTATCTAGCATCC
>WTBG01000137.1 GCA_013139225.1 Deltaproteobacteria bacterium | reverse complement strand
TGATAAAAAACCTGCCAGAGACCGAAGCAATGATTGTTGACCAGGAGGGAAGGGCACATTATTCGCCCGGCTGGCCCGCTTCCACAGAGAGGAGGCAGCCCGATGCGTGAAATTTTCAAGCTGACTGTTGTATTAACTATTATCTGTTCCGCGGCAGCTACTGCCCTTGCTCTCGTCTATAATCTTACAAAGGAACCTATTGCATACCAGCAACGCCTTAAAAGACTTGCTGCCATAAGGGCTGTTCAGCCAGACTACGACAATGAACCAGACAAAGATTTTGTAGACATTAAAACGAACCATGGCGCCAAGGGCAATGAAGGACTCACGAGATTTTATATCACCAAAAAAGGCTCCGCCAACACGGGGGTGGTATTTTCCGTCTCTGCCGTAGGCTATGGCGGTCCGATAGGGTTGATGGTGGGCATTAACCCCGAGGGAACCATCTCGGGCATTCAGATATTAAACCACACCGAAACCCCTGGCCTGGGCGCAAAAATCACCGAGGAGAAATTTGTCCACCAATTCAATTCAAAAAATTTATCTAATACCAACTGGGCATTAAAAAAAGACGGCGGGGAACTTGACCAAATCACGGGCGCTACTATCTCACCGAGAGCGGTAGTTAATGCCCTTCATCGGGGCCTGGTGCTGTTCCGTAATAACAGAGAAGAAATATTAAAGGGGAAAAGGGGGTAAGGAGGACATTTGGGTTTTTTTAGCGAGTTTATTAAGGGGCTTTGGCGAGAAAATCCTGTTTTCAGGATAGTGTTGGGCATTTGCCCTACGTTAGCCGTCAGCACACAACTAAGTAACGGTCTTGGTATGGGGCTGGCTGCCACTTTTGTGCTTGTGGGATCAAACGTCTTCATCTCGCTCATCAGGAATGTGATCCCAGACAAAATAAGAATTCCTGCTTTTATTGTGGTAATCTCGACTTTCGTTACCGTTGTTGATCTCTTTATGGCAGCCTATACCCCGGCACTACATGAACGCCTGGGGATATTTATTCCTCTCATTGTAGTTAACTGTATCATACTGGGAAGGGCGGAGGCTTTTGCCTCCAAATCAACTGTCTGGATGTCAATAGCAGACGCTCTGGGTATGGGTGGTGGCTTCACCCTGGCCCTAACCCTAATCTCCTCCATAAGAGAGCTTCTGGGAAATGGCACCTTGTTGGGAATCCACGTGTTCCCAGCTGCTTATAGTCCCGCAGTTATTATGATTCTCCCACCAGGGGCGTTTTTAACAATTGGAATACTGCTCGGCCTCTTCAATTATTTGTCCAATAGGAAATCCCCTTAATGGAAAACTTGCTGGTCATTCTTTTTAGTGTAATTCTCGTTAACAACTTTGTCCTCGCCCGGTTTTTGGGGCTCTGCCCCTTTCTCGGAGTGTCAAGAGAATTCAAGTCATCACTGAGCATGGGGGCAGCGGTTATATTTGTAATGACGCTTGCCTCTGTTAGCACCTGGTTCATTCAGTACTATCTGCTCATCCCTTATAAAGTAGAATTTCTCCAGACCATTGTTTTCATTTTGGTTATCGCTGCACTGGTACAGTTTGTGGAAATGGTAATTCAAAAGGTAAGCCCCGTGCTTCAAAAGGCATTGGGAATCTATCTTCCCTTAATCACTACCAACTGTGCGGTTCTAGGTGTCTGCATCCTCAATATCAGAGAGGATTATAGTCTGCTTGAAACCATTGTTCACGGGGCAGGCGGTGGAATAGGATTCACTGTTGCCATCCTCATTATGGCGGGCATTAGAGAGCGGCTGTCGCTTGGCAGGGTTCCCAAATGCATGCAGGGATTCCCCATCTCGTTTATCACTGCCTGTTTGATGGCGCTTTCCTTCTTCTGTTTCCAGGGTTTCTTCGCTCATTAAACCCAGGTTTTGCAATAGATGGCTACTGCAAATTCTGGGTTAACAAAAGGGTTGTTATGGCTGTTGTTCTCGTTTCGCTAATCATATTGGGTGGTATTGGTCTTTTGTGTGGTATAGCACTCGCCATTGCCTCCAGGGTGTTTGCGGTTAAACTAGATCCTCGAATTGAAATAATTGAAAAAGCCCTCCCGGGAGCAAACTGCGGCGGTTGCGGATTTCCATCCTGCCATGCCTACGCTCAAAATATGGTAGAGGGTGGTGCTGAACCCAATCGCTGTGTTCTGTGTGATGCCGAAGCAGTGGGTAAAATAAGTAATGTCCTGGGGAAAGCGGCCGCCACCATAGAAAAAAAGATTGCTGCAATCAAATGTTATGGCGGAAGTACCGCTGTTAAAAGCTTTGATTACGGCGGAATCCCCTCTTGCCGAGCTGCTTCACTCTATTCTGGAGGAGACAAGCTCTGTTCATACAGCTGTCTGGGTTTTGGCGACTGTGTTGAAGCCTGCCCCTTTAGTGCATTATCGAGGTCTGGCAGAGAAGCCCCCATTGTCAGCAGGGACAGGTGCACAGGTTGTGGAAATTGCGTTGCTGTTTGTCCTAAAAACGTAATCGTCCTCATCCCCAGGAAGGCCTCGATTCACATCGCCTGCAATTCTAAAGAAAAAGGCAAGGTTGTTCGTCAGGTGTGCGAAGTTGGCTGCATCAGCTGCAACCGCTGTATTAAGAAATGCCCCGAAAGCGCTCTGTCGATGCAAGACAATCGGGTTTGCATCGACTACAGCAAGTGCACCAGTTGCGGTCTCTGTATAGAAGAGTGCCCGCGCAAGATTATCAAAGACATTAATCCTCGCGAAGAAGCATCAAGGGCTGTAAACCAATGAAGAGCATCGTTGTATACTGTTCAAAAACCGGGAATACAGAAAAGGTGGCTAAGGCAATAGCAAAAGGCATTAGCGGAAATGTCGATACGGTCAAGCTCGACCTCAGCCCTGAGGGGCTACTGAAAGATTTTTCTGCCTCTTTCACCCTGGACCTCTCGCCATACGAATTGATCTTCTTGGGTGGGTGGGTGATGGTAATGCGGGTCCACCCATTTCTCTATGCTTACATCAACGGGTGTAAAAATCTTGAGGGCAAAAACGTTGTGGGTTTTCTAACGGGTGGCGCCGGCTTTTCGCGCGAGCACGCATACGATGACCTCAAAGGGCTGGTAAACAGTCGGGGCGCTCAACTTGTCGGATTTTCTTATACACCTACACTTCTGGGGTTAACCCTGACCAGAAAGAAACTAAGGGCGGCCGAAGAGTTTGCCCGCCACACTATGAACAAGTTCAACCCTTAAAGGAGCTTTTGTGGACGGTTTTCTACCAACTTTTATCAGGAGAACACAGACGCCCCCCACCTTCGGAGAGTTTACGCGGGACAGGCCCTCTTCAAAAATGGGTATCCCGGAACGCGTGGTTGTGCCCCTGCAGGACACACACGATACACCTTGCGACATAATGGTCCAAGAGGGGGAGAGCGTCAGGTTGGGGCAGAAAATCGGCCTTATGGGAAAACCTCCCGTCAGCGTTTGTGCTCATGCCTCTACCTCTGGAAAGGTTGACCGTGTCGGGCCTCTGCCTCACCCCTTGGGGTTTCTGGCACAATCCGTATCCATTCTGTCCGACGGGAAAGATGATCTGGATGATTTAACGCCGCTCAACCCCAAAAAGATCGGCGACGACAAGAGCAGATTGTTTGAGGCGTTTCGAGAAATGGGGATTCCCCTCAACTATGAACTTCTGTACGGTCGGGGGTTTAAGGTTTCCAGCCTGCTCGTCAACGCAACGGAGTTCGAGCCCTATATTACCTCTAAACACCACATGATAAAGGAGCGCGGGCAAGATCTGGTTGGGGGGCTACGGGTATTGATTGGTGCCTGCTCGGCCAGCCAGGCAGTTATCGTTGTTGAAAAACGTCAATCCTCTCTCGTTAATATTTTAAGGAGCGCAACCAAAGAAGTGCCGGAGATAACTATAAAGACCGTCTTAAGGCCTTATCCAGAAACTGCTGCAAATCTTCTGACTCAAAAACTTTCTCTTGCAAAATCGAACCACAGTAAATCTGTCCATGCCGGTGACCCGATGTCGGTGGATCTCTCGTCGCTCCTTGCCATCAACAATGCTTGTTTCCTGGGAGTCCCCTTTGTTGAACAGCTGGTTACCGTTGCGGGCTCGGGCATCAAGGACCCACAAAACGTATGGGTAAAAACGGGTGTGCCACTATTGCACATTATTAACCACGCGGGCGGTTCTCCTTCCCGCTTGGGACGCGTCACACTGGGAGGCCCCCTAATGGGCATTCCTCAACAATCTTTAGAGGTGCCTCTGATAAAGCGGGCAAAGGGTCTCTTTGCTGCTACTGCCTTTTTGTTTGACGAACACCGCGAGTCCCGCTTTTATAAAAGAACCCCCTGTATCAAATGTGCCAAGTGTGTGGATGCCTGCCCGGCATCTATTATTCCCAATGCAATTGCAGATTATGTTGACAATGAACTCCTGGGTGATGCTGAGCAGTGGGGGATTTTCCGTTGTGTTGAGTGCGGTCTTTGCGAATATGTGTGCCCATCGCGCATACCCCTGCTTGAGATAATGCGGCTCGGCAAGGTTCTATTAAAAGGGGAAGAAAGCCTGTTAGCCCGAATAAATCTTAAAACCCTTGGCTGGTGAAAGGTCTCGTGTCATGTCAAACCGACTCATTGTCTCGTCACCACCTTACCTTAAAACAGGCGAGACTGCCCACTGTCTAATGTTTGATGTTTTTGTTGCCTCTGTTCCCATAGTGGCTGCAAGCACCTTCTTTTTCGGTCCTCGCGCGCTCTGGATTATATTCTTGAGCATGTCTTCTGCTGTATTAACAGAGGCTCTTATCCAAATACTTTTCAAGGCTCCTGGTTTCCGCTTCAAGCCGTTTCTCTATAGCTTCCTTACCAACGACGATATCACCGTGCTTGATGGAAGTGCCTTGGTAACAGGTCTGCTGTTGGCCTTTACGCTTCCTCCCAGCTCACCCTTCTGGGTGCCTGTGGTCGGATCTTTTGTGGCTGTTGCCATTGGCAAACAGGTGTTTGGTGGAATGGGTTATAATATCTTTAATCCTGCGCTTGTGGGCAGGGCGTTTATCCTGGCTGCCTGGCCCGGGAAAGCTACTTCCTTTACCGAAACAATTAGCTGGAGTGCGTGGGCACATTCGTTGGGTATCAATCCAACTTCGTGGGTGATAGACGGCATAAGCACGGCTACACCCCTAGCCCTTTTAAAGCTTCAGAGCCAGGCAACACCACCGCTTGATTTAATAATTGGAAGCGTACCCGGCTCCCTGGGCGAGACATCTGCCATCGCTATCCTCTTTGGGGCTGCCTACCTTCTTTATAAAGGAACAATCAGCTGGCACATTCCTGTCTCTTTTGTCGGAACAGTCTTGCTGCTGTCTTTTGTGCTGGGGGAAAACCCTGTTTTTCACATCTTTGCGGGCGGGTTGCTTCTGGGAGCATTCTTTATGGCTACCGACGTGGTGACAAGCCCTGTAACCAAGTGGGGCAGGCTCGTTTTTGGGGCAGGTGCCGGCGCGGTAACTTTGCTCGTTCGTATTTACGGCGCCTATCCGGAGGGGGTGTGCTATTCCATACTTCTAATGAATGCGCTTACTCCTTTAATCGACAGATACACCTTTCGCACCTATCAAAATCCGATTGGGGAGGTTTCTGCAACGAAGGGGGAACGGTCTGAAAACTAGTTTCTTTTCCTTACACTCTTTCAACATACTCGCCCGTGCGCGTATCAACTTTTACCATGTCCCCCTCGTTTAGAAACAGGGGT
>WTBG01000275.1 GCA_013139225.1 Deltaproteobacteria bacterium | reverse complement strand
AGAAGTATCTGAGAAGATTCGTCAATCTGACAATATTTCTTTATATGGCGAGAAGCCATCTGAGCATTGCAGTAAATTTTCTTTCCTTCAAACCTTTCCTGTTGGATAGCCCTTGCCTTTTCCACCCTGTTTTTGATCTCAATTGAAGGTTCACCCGGACGTTCTGTACTAATGTCTTGAAAGCGGACAGGAGGAACTTCCACATGGATATCAATGCGATCAAGGAGAGGACCTGATATCTTGGCATTGTACCTCTGAATTTGAGGAATGGTGCAGGTACATTCCTGGTGAGGATCAGAATAAAAACCACAAGGGCAGGGATTAGTAGCGGCAACCAGCATGAATCGGGTGGGATAAGTTAAAGAAGCTACCGCTCGTGATATAGTGACTTTGCCATCCTCTAAAGGCTGGCGCATAACTTCTAAAGCATTTTTTTTAAACTCGGCCAGTTCATCCAAAAAGAGAACTCCGTTATGTGAAAGGCTTACTTCTCCTGGCCTGGGAATAGTTCCCCCGCCAATTAATCCAGCATCTGAAATGGTGTGATGAGGGGAGCGGAATGGTTTGTGAGTGACAAGGGCCTGATTGGCCTCTAAAAGCCCCATAACGCTGTGAATTTTGGTTGTTTCTATGGCTTCTTCAAAAGACATACAGGGAAGGATACTAGGGATGCGCTTTGCCAACATGGTTTTCCCGGCACCAGGAGGTCCTACCATTATGAGATTGTGTCCTCCTCCTGCTGCAACTTCTATTGCCCTTTTTGCATGTTCCTGCCCCTTGACTTCACTAAAATCTACTGAATAAGTTGATTGTTTATTAAATATGCTTTCTATATCAACTTCTGTGGGGGTAATTTCGTGACTGCCATTCAAGAAGTCAACGACCTGGGAAAGATGTTCTACTGCCAGTACATCTATTCCCTTAACTACAGCGGTCTCCGGTGCATTATCTTTAGGAACAATAATTCCCTTAAGTTTCGAATCACGGGTAGCAACAGCCAGGGAAAGTCCTCCATGAATAGATTTAATCCTTCCATCTAAAGATAATTCTCCCACGATGAGATAGTCGTTAGCTTTGTTTCCCAGAATTATGTCAGAGGCTGTAAGGATACCTAATGCAATAGGCAGGTCAAAGGCAGCACCTTCTTTTTTGATGTCGGCTGGAGCAAGGTTAACTGTTATTTTCTGGGAAGGGAAATCATAGCCGGTATTTTTGATGGCAGATTTTACACGGTCTTTGCTTTCCTTTACAGCTCCATCGGGTAAACCCACTGTAGAAAAAACAGGCAGACCCAAAGCGATATCCACCTCCACTTCTATCTGGTAGGCATCGATTCCTAGCAAACCACCGCTTAATACTTTTGCTATCATGGATTTGAATTAATTGATTAATCTTTGTTAATGATAATGTTAGCCTTATACCTAGCAAATAAGGGGTTGTTTGAGCAAGCATTTTTTCATTTGTTTTATGCTTATAATAAAAATAATAGTGATTTTTTTGTTTGATTTTACCTTGACTAAAATACATTATTGGAATTAGAATTAGAGTATTATTGCGTATGGGCTTTAAATAACGATCAAAGTGTTTATGGAAGACTTGATATGGATAAATTAACTCATTTTGATGAAACGGGCAGATCCAAGATGGTGGATGTGAGTGATAAAGAAATCACATTGAGAGAAGCTGTTGCCTCAGGGGTCATTTCTATGAAACCCGATACTTTTCGGATGATCATGAATAAGGAGATTGTGAAGGGTGATGTTTTGGAGGTTGCCAAAATAGCAGGTATCATGGCGGCAAAAAAGACGAGTGAGCTAATTCCCATGTGCCACCCACTTGAGATTACTAATGTTGAGATGTTTTTTCGACCACATGAAGGGGAGAGTAGCATCGAGATTGAATCTAAAGTAAAAGTAAGAGGCAGAACAGGCGTAGAAATGGAGGCATTAGTTGCTGTTAGTGTGGCAGCACTTACCATCTATGATATGTGCAAAGCTGTGGATAAGGCGATGATAATTTCTCAGGTGAAATTGATGAGAAAAAGCGGTGGGAAAAGTGGTATCTATCAGATATAGACGCACGAAAATTTTGCTTTACAATTGCTCATATTCATATTATTATATAAATATATTAAGTTGTTTATCTTGGTCAGACATATTGAGATATTTTTATGGAAAAAGAAAGAATAGAATACTTTAAAGATCTCTTAACCAAGAGATTGGAAGGATTATTAGCTGAAGCTGGGAAGACAGTTGGAGATATGAGTGATGAAGAAGAGACCTTTCCTGACCCAACTGATCGAGCTTCTTTAGAGTCTGATAGGAATTTCCTGTTGAGAATAAGAGACAGAGAGAGAAAACTGATCGTTAAGATTGAGGAAGCCTTAGATAGGATCGAAAATGGTACATTTGGAATTTGTGAAATGTGTGGAGAGGAAATCTCTGAGGAAAGGCTGCAGGCAAGACCTGTAACAACTCAATGTATCGATTGTAAGACTGAGGAAGAGGAAAAAGAGAAAATCGGGAGTCATTAATAATTTATCTTAAAAGCCTTCTAAAGT
This sequence comes from Deltaproteobacteria bacterium, assembly GCA_013139225.1. Lineage (GTDB taxonomy): Bacteria > Desulfobacterota > WTBG01 > WTBG01 > WTBG01 > WTBG01. The sequence continues at coordinate 144 of WTBG01000275.1, read as the reverse complement.
AGTTCAGACTAATTTTTTTGCCAGCAGTTGTCCTGAAAGAGTAAAAAACCAAAGACGTTAAAAAACCACGACAGAAACCCGCCGCAGATTCTTTTACTGTTTTCTTGCATCCTTGTGTTATTCATTAAAGAGGAGTTTACCCTT
>WTBG01000336.1 GCA_013139225.1 Deltaproteobacteria bacterium | reverse complement strand
AGGAGGTGTTAGAAAGTGGCGCATAAAAAATCAGGAGGAAGTTCAGGGAATGGAAGAGATAGTGCTGGTAAGCGGCTGGGAGTAAAACGGTTTGGTGGACAGTCTGTCAGGGCAGGGAGTATTATAGTAAGACAGGCAGGAACTAGAATACATCCTGGGGAAAATGTAGGGGTTGGGAAAGATTATACCCTTTTTGCAAAAATGGATGGAATTGTAAAGTTTGAGAGGTGGGGTAGGGAGAAAAAGAAGGTGAGCGTTTATGCTCTCAGTTAATTCTGATGAGATTTATTGATGAAGCTAGAATCAATGTAATAGCAGGTGATGGCGGACGTGGGTGTGTAAGTTTCAGGCGTGAAAAATATATTCCCCGGGGTGGACCTGATGGTGGAGATGGTGGTAAAGGAGGAAACGCTATTCTCTTTGCCAAAGAAGGGATGGGGTCCTTAATTGATTTCCGATATAAAAGAAATTACAAAGCTAAATCTGGAACTCACGGAAAAGGTAAAAACCAGCATGGTAAGAATGGAGAAGACCTAGCCATACCAGTGCCATTAGGAACTTTGGTGAGGGATGATGCTACTGGTGAGCTATTAAAAGATTTTGGTTTTCCCGGAGAGCAGTTAATTGTTGCTAAAGGAGGATTAGGAGGGAGAGGTAATGCTAGGTTTACCAGCTCAACCCGTCAGGCTCCACGCTATGCTCAGAAGGGGCAAGAGGGAGAGGAGCGATGGTTTAAGCTGGAATTAAAGTTACTTGCTGATGTGGGAATTATCGGTTTGCCTAATAGCGGTAAGTCAACTTTAGTGTCAGTAATCACTGCAGCAAAACCCAAAATTGCCAATTATCCCTTTACCACTCTTAACCCTTGTTTGGGAGTGGTAAGATATAGTGAGTACAAATCATTTGTTGTTGCTGATATTCCCGGTTTGATAGAAGGTGCCCACCAAGGAAGTGGTTTGGGCACTACTTTTTTACGTCATATTGAACGCACCCGAGTATTAATTCATTTGATTGATGGTTCAAATAATGCCTCTCTTAATCCCGTTAAAGCTTTTAAAGTCGTAAATAATGAGCTCAAATTGCATAATCCTGCCTTGACAGATAAACCCCAGCTGATTGCAATCAACAAAATGGATTTGCCCGAGTCTCGGCATAACTATCCAGGTATTGAAAAATATTTTGAAGATTTACACCTGAAAGTTTATCCTGTTTCTGCTGCAACTGGTGAAGGGATTAAATTGCTTATTAACCAGGTAGTGAGTAGATTGTCCCAAATAGATAGTTAAAGTAATAATATAATTATATAGCATAACTATATGATAATAAAGTAACAATAATGATTCCAAGAAAAGAAATACTGAGTCGGGTAAAAAGGGTTGTCATAAAGGTGGGGAGTAGTGTTCTTACTGCTGGAGGGGATAACCTGAAAGAAGGAGTGTTTAGGGATTTAGCCAAGAGCATTTCGATTCTCAAAGAAGAAGGGTATGAGATTGTCATTGTTTCTTCAGGAGCTATTGCTGCGGGGAGGAAAAACCTGTCATGTTTTGTTAAACCGGTAAGTATTCCCCAAAAACAGGCTGCTGCTGCTATCGGTCAGGCTCGTTTGATGTGGAATTATGAGGGTTGTTTTAATAAGTACAGACAGATGACAGCCCAGGTTTTACTAACCCAGGACGATTTGAGTAATCGTCAGAAATTTCTTAATGCCCGCAATACATTGTTTACTTTGTTGCATTGTGGTGTAATCCCCATCATCAATGAGAATGATTCCGTAGTTGTGGATGAAATCATGTTTGGTGATAATGACATCCTCTCTGCTTTAGTTACCAACCTGGTGGATGCTGATTTGCTTTTGGTGTTAACAGACAGAGATGGGCTCTTTGAAAAAGACCCTGAGCGCTATAAAAATGCAGCCCTAATTAAATTGGTTGAGGAGATAAATAGCGAGACCGAAAAATTAGCGAAAGGCAGCACAGGTAAGTTAGGGACAGGTGGCATGTTATCCAAGGTTAATGCAGCAAAAAAAACTTCCATCTTCGGGATTCCTACAATTATTGTCAATGGACGAAAAAAGGGTATCATTAATAAAGTTTTTACGGGTGAAGATGTGGGCACCCTCTTCCTTCCAAAAAAGTCAAAACTTTCAAGCCGTAAGTACTGGATTGCCTTTAATTTAAAACCAAAGGGTGTACTGACGGTCGATGACGGTGCTAAAAAGGCTATAGTGGAAAGAGGAAAAAGTTTGTTGTCTTCTGGTTTGGTGGAGGCAAAGGGTATTTTTGAATTTGGCGATCTAGTAAAATGCGTTGACACTGAAGGTTTGGAATTTGCCAGAGGGTTGGTTAATTATAAGACAGAAGATGTAATTAAGTTGAAAGGAATACACAGCAGAGACATAGAAAAGATATTGGGCTATAAGTACTATGATGAGGTTATTCACCGTGACGATCTTGTGGTTATAGAGGGAGAATAATATGGATATAGCCAAAGAGATTTTAAATATAGCAAAAGCTGCCAAGAAGGCATCTCAAACACTCTCAGTTCTTCCCGCCTCCTTAAAGACTCAGGTGTTAAATCAGATAGCTGATGAGTTATCGAACAATATAGATTTTTTGAAGGTAGAAAACGAGAAGGATATAAATGACGCACATAAGAAAGAACTATCGACAGCTTTAATAGATCGCCTGACGTTAAGTGATAAAGTTATCAGGGCAATGATAGAAGGAATACGTGAGGTAGTTCAACTTCCTGATCCGGTGGGTGAAACTGTTAAGATGTGGCGTAGACCCAATGATCTTCTAGTGGGGAAGGTGAGAATTCCACTTGGTGTTATTGGCATCATCTATGAGTCACGTCCTAATGTTACTGTTGATGCTGCATCGCTCTGTCTGAAATCAGGTAATGCAGTTATACTTAGAGGAGGTAAAGAAGCAATCCATTCCAACAGAGCACTCGCTGGTATTATGCAGGACGTCCTAAAAAGAAGTGGTGTTCATGAAGCAGGGGTTCAATTAGTTCCAATGGTGGAGAGAGAAGCCGTGTATGAAATGCTTAAATTAGAGGAATACATTGATCTCATTATTCCAAGAGGGGGAGAAGATCTTATACGGGCAGTTGTGGAACGATCAAGGATCCCAGTAATAAAACACTATAAGGGTGTTTGCCATGCTTTTGTAGATGCCAGTGCTAATGAGGAAATGGCAGAATCAATTGTGGTAAATGCAAAAGTACAGCGGCCGGGTGTTTGTAATGCTCTGGAGACCCTTCTGGTTCACGAAGATATTGCTCTTTCTTTTCTTCCCAGAATAGTTGCCAGACTTAAAAGAGAAAAGGTAGAGATACGAGCTTGTGAAAAGAGCAGAAAGATTGTTCCTGATCTCAAAGTTGCCAGCGAAGAAGATTGGTACCAGGAATAC
>WTBG01000031.1 GCA_013139225.1 Deltaproteobacteria bacterium | reverse complement strand
ACAGACCTTTTACATTTTGCGGGTTGAGCAAGGTAACCAGATCTTTAAAGTCCAGATCATCGCTTTCTCTCCTGAGAGTGATCATATCCCGCAACCACTCCTGTTTGCGAATATAGCCACGCTTATCCTTCTTTATTACCCAGCCGTGACTATGATAATCATTGCAGTCCTTTCCATATTTCAGGTGATACCATAACTTCATGTAGTCATCGACTGACATACCTTCATCGGGTGTGCTCATTTTCCCCTCTCCTTGAGGCACATAACCAGCCCTGGCATCCGCACAACATAGCAGCGTAATTACTAAACATAAAAGCGCTATACTATTTTTCCCTATCATTTCAAGCACACTCTTTTATGAATCCAATTGCCATTCGATACTGTGTCGTACCTCTTTACTTATCTATTAGCGCCCCTATTCCACTATCCAACATTTCTACTATATAATAACCTCTTCTTTTGTTGCTGCATTGGCATACTTTTGCACACTCTTCATGTAACTTTTGAAAATTTCTTTAGGGTAGGGATGCAGCACTTGACTTCCAAGGAGACGCTGCACCCGATCGTTCTTGCTATAGAACTCTTGATTTGCCCATGCAGCGAGCCCACCTAATTCTTCTCGAGTTAAATATTTGGTGCGAACAATTGGATGATGAAAATCCCACTTTGTTAAGTCGTGTTCTTCTATATAGGGAGCAAACTCTGCATAGAGCGGCATGCCCGGCACAGGCAGCATCATCTGAAGCGATTGGACATCGGGATTAATCTCATCTAATACAGCAAATCTCCTCTTAATCCTTGCCTCATCATCATCAGGAAAACCTATTATCCAGGTAATGACTGACATAATGCCAAGCTCCCTGAACATGTTGGTGACCTCTCTCACATCAGCAACAGTAATACCCTTTTTGATCTTCTGCAGCGTTTCTGCATCCTCAACCTCAAGCCCAAAAATCCCAGCGACAAAACCTGTCTTATATAAATCCTTAAGCAAATCCTTGTCTCTGACAAAAGAATGGGCATTACCCAAAAAGGCGTATTTTATGTTAAGCTTACGCTTTTGCATCTCCTCTAGAAACTCTTCAACGCGCTTTCGCATCGGGTTAAAATTCAAATCAAATATATGCACATACTTCTTCCCATACTGTTTTTCTAACAATTCCAGTTCATCAACGACAAGCTTGGCTGACTTATACCTATGCTTTTGCCAATCCTTATTGCCCCTGGGATCGACAGTAACCCAGTCTATGCACATGCCACAACCAAAAGGACAACCACGTGATGTAAATATCTCCTGATAGAACGGCATAGCATCATACCCTATATATTTATCCATTGGAAAAAGATCATAGGCAGGCATAGGAAGATCATCTAAATTCTGGATCAAAGGTCGATATTCATTAAGTTGTATCGAACCATTCTTACGGTGCATCAACCCCTTAATTGATGAGAGACCGTATTCCTTCTTTAGTAATGCCTTACAAAGCTCAGTAAAGGTAATCTCTGTCTCACCAGAAATTACATAATCAAATTCTGGCGTCTGAGCCATTATATCTTCATAGTTAGCAGCGATATAAAATCCTCCAACGCAAATGAGGATGTTTGAAAACTTATTCTTGATGAGTTTGGCTGCTTTCTGATAGTGGGGGACAATAGCGACCGTCCCAGTCATCTGATAGGCGTCGCCCATGTATATTAGATCAGGAGAGATTTTCTCTATCTCCTTTAGCATTCGATCGTGATCCAGCTCACATGCCCGACAATCGAGGACAACGACCTCTGCCCCATCGACCCATTCTCGAACACAAGCTGTCATCTGAGCGTGACTTACATTTATCGCCCGATGCTTTCCCCAATATACCCATGAACCGATTGGTGGATTTAAAAAAAGTACTTTCACTGTTTCCTCCTTTTCAATGCTATTGATGAAAAACCTACGCTATTTTTTCCTGCAATGTTAAGTCCTTTTTTATAAAGTTTCCCGCTGTTCTTCAACTGTACCTGTTACTTCCCCTTCTTTTACGCTCACACCATCATCCTTTAAAATACGGTTCTTATAAATAAATGCGGGGTTAAACATACGAAGGAAGAGAGGAAGCAGTATGAGAGAACCCAATACATTTAAACAGGTAAGGAAACCCAAAGTCAAACCAAGACGTGCCTGGAGACGAATATCGGAGAACACCCAGGCCAATGCACCAATGGCTATGGTTGCGCCGGTAAAAAAGACTGCTTTGCCCGAAGTTACCAATGCACTTAAAGTCGCCTCTTCCAGGGTTCTATCCTGATGTGCATTGAGCTCTTCCCTAATACGAGTTACCACATAGATACTGTAATCGACACCACGACCTATACTCAAAGCAGCAACAGGTAAGGTCTCAATGGTAAGGCTTATCCCACTTAATCCCATGATGCCAAAGACAAAAAGCACATTGAAGAGTAACGGAACGAGCAGAATAAGTCCCCCTACAATCGAGCCATAAGCTATTGCTACACAAATGAAAACCAAAAAGGCAACCTGCAAAATGCTCATGGGCAAGATCTCTTCTATGATTTCATTAACTGCTCCCAGCGTTCCCATAACTCCTCCAGCATAAAGAAAATCTACACTGCTCACACGATGAAATTTTTCAATCCACTCTCTGGTATAAAAAATGGTTTTTTTAATGGTATCTGATTTATGGTCCTTAAAATCAACCTTGATGTTGGCATATTGAAAATTAGGGCTTACTACCGGATCGAAATCGCCAGGAAATCCTGATATTGAATAGAGGAAAAGGTATTCTGCTATAGTGCCGTCCTTATCAGGTATTTTAAAATAATTTGGGTTCCCCGCAAACATTACCATGTTAAGACCCTTAATATAATCAGCAAGCGATAGGGCATAACCCGCTTCTGGAATGTGTTTTATAAGATAGCTTTGAAGAGACTCCATTTCCCTTAAGACTTCGCTGTTTATCAAAGCCTCTTCCCCCTTTCCTTCAACCATTACAAAATAGGGGTTCGTTCCCATCATAAATTTATTGTTAATAATTCTTTCAGCCTTATTATAAGGTGAATCAGGGTAGAGTGTGGCAGAACCAGGTTCATTATCCCCTACCACCAGTCTGGATGTTCCGGCCAATCCTATAAGAGCAAGAAGAAGGAAGATTCCAAAGGTAGTCCAACGCAACGTGGGCGTATGAATGAGAGATGCTATTCGGGTTAAAAACCTATCCAGGATATTGGGCATCTCTTCTCTTTCTACTTCCAACCTTTTCGGTCTGGAAAGGCAAGAAAAAACGGGGGGAAGAAAGGTAACTGTTGTAAAAAAGATGCTGAGCACACCAATTCCAGATGCCAGCGCCATACTCTTAATCATGGCAAGTGGAACAATAAAGAGTGAGATAAAACCAATGCCATCCGTCACCAGAGAAACTAATGCCGGGACAAAGAGATGAGATAAGGTTTCCTGTGCTGCCTTCTTTTTGTCCATGGGATCAGTCTTCATTGCTTCATAGTATCGTTTGACAAACTGAACGGAATGACTGATGCCCAAAGCAAAGATGAAGAATGGAGCTAATATAGTTGCGGGATCCATGCGGTATCCCAAAAGTGTGACTGCACCCAATCCCCAGATAGTTGCCATGGTGGCAGAAAGAATGGGCAATATAATACCTCTTTTGGAACGGAAAGCCAGATAGAGAAGGAGAGCCATTATCAATCCAGTTGCCAGGAAAATCCAGCCCATTTTGGGCAGATAATGATCCATCCATCCTTCTAATATAGGCCTGCCAGCAATATAAATATCTGTATTCCTATTTCTTTCTGCATCAATAATTTCTTCAAGTTCTTCAAAGATCCTTCTTGAGGTAACCTCAGGTTCAAAATCAACCATGATTTGAGTCGCCTTAAAATCTTTAGAAACGAGCGAACCATAAAACATGGGATTTCTTATAATGTTCTGTTTGAGCCTCTCCATCTCAGCAGCAGTATCTGGTGTATGGCGCATGAGACGTTTTACCTCAAAGCCATCTTCATAAGCACGGGTGTTTTTTATCTTCCGAGCAGCAAGAGAAACGATCCTCCCAGGGTTTACCCCATCAAGTAAATATAATTTTCTGGTGATCCTTACCACCTTGTCCAGGGTATCTTTGTTGAAAACATCACCTTCTTTAACCACCAGGGCAATCGACACCTGATTCAATCCACCAAAAACATACATTAACTTCTTTTGCACTTCCATGTATGGGTGCTTCTGGGGAGTGAGATCGCCAAGCTTTGTTTGCACCGAAAGGTTTCTCAGGCAGAACAGAAAAAATAAGGTTAAGGAAACCGAGAGGGCAATAAATAAAAATCTCCACTTAATAACTGCTTCTGCAAATCTCTGGGAAATATCCTTCATTTCCACTCCATTTGTAAAAGTGACATAAAAACAAATGATTAAAAAGGTACTTTATGTATAAAGCATCTTTTTTATAGCAAACACATAAAGAATGTCAACAGTTTTTTTACATTTAAACATTTTATATCTAAAGTAATAAATCAGGCAAAAAATAATGGAAAAGATTCGAGGAGGAAGGTGTCGTCCTTTCCATAACGATTCCCATCATCTAAGTCCAAATCACAGAAAACGGGGAGTAGATATGTTGTGTAAAAGATATCAAACTGCCACAAAGTAGCCAACAAAAGAAAAGAGGTGGTGAGTGATGCTCTCTAACCACCTCTTTTCTTTGAGGATTCTAGTACGCCCGACACGATTCGAACGTGCGACCTGCGGATTCGAAGTCCGACGCTCTATCCAACTGAGCTACGGGCGCATGGGGTGAGTGACGGGATTCGAACCCGCGACCTCCGGGACCACAACCCAGCGCTCTAACCAACTGAGCTACACTCACCATAAACTGGTTCCTAATTCCTATCTATACATAATAATAAACAACAGGAGCAGAGAAATCAAGTAGTTTCTTTGAAATCCATTTTCTTGGATCCATACCTTATCCTTTACCCCGATAGAAATAAACGATAAGCATTATGCACTATATGTAACTCAAAACAGTAAAGATTGTAATTGGGATATCCATTCTACTGGTATTTTACGGAAACGCTTATGAGAATGTGATGAATTTTTTTAAAGGACAGGAGCCTTTTGATATTGATATAAGGTAGCTGTAAAAACGTTTCCTATTTATAATGAGGTTTACCCATGGTATATTCTGTGGTATAGAGGATATGGTGACAATAGAGGGAGAGGCTATAAAAGCGGAAAGCTTGAGTCTGATAAGAATTATGCACAAGAAAAGAAGGGTGAAAAATAATGTTTTTGTGATGAAGGATTGAACGTAGAAGCTTCAAATTGCTTAAGATAAGCTTAGGCTAAGTCCATCGATTCATAAATACGATAACGTATTTATTCACTCAGGACTTAGTGCTGAGTGAGCACTATTAATAATTCTCACTCTAAGAATACGTAATTGTATTTGCGAATCGAAGCACTAAGTTCTGAATGGGTATAAAAATAACTTTCGAGGGTATATTGCTATGACTAAAAAAAATAAACCATCTGGGAAAAAAATAATGCGCTCTTTTTTCCTTGATAAAAAACAATTGGAAAGACTCAACAGGCTGTCAGCGACAACCCGAGTTCCTATGGCAGTGTATATAAGAGACGGGCTGGAGCTTGTGCTGAATAAGCATGAAAGAGAAATGAAAAAGATGAGAGTTAAATCATATAATTAAACCAAGCCTATCTCTGCTGATGAAGCTAAACGGTGTAGGCATTTAGCACTATAGTCCTTTAGATGGGGGAATGAGAAACAAAATAGATTGCGCAGAGAAACAATAGAATGGAAAATAGAAGAAGTTTCGGTCGATTTGACACACAACTGCAGGCTAAATATTTTTTAAAAGAGAGAAAAGAAAATTGGGGAAAATGTACGGTCATTGATGTTAGTCGTAAAGGGATGGGTATAATATTTATAACTCGCGAAAAAATTAATGTTGGTTCAACAGTACTTTTGGAGATAGCTGTTTCCACAGCTTCGAATCCCGTTCATGTCATAGGGATATTAAGGTGGATTAGGAAAAAGGGAAATGATTTTGTTGGCGGTATCGAATCAACTAAGATATTAGATGATGTTAAACTCTACTACAGCCATTTAGAAAAATGAAGGTAATAACCCAAAGTACTAAAACGAAAGTATTTATGAAAAAGATTATTAGTTTTATCAGCATGATAGTTATAGTCCTCTTTTTTTCTATCACTGTGGTGCAAGCCCAGCCAGTGAAAGGGGAACTAACAACCGTTAACGGTAAGCGCGTTTTACGTGTATGGGGCTCTCATTATGATATGGGCTATGCTCATGGCTACCTGCTGGCAGATAAAATTGTTGAACTACTGGAAGATTACATGCTGGGTGAGCTAATGGATGTTAAAAACTACTGGAGGACACGAAACATGCTGACCTGGTATTTCCGAATCCCAATAGAATACAGGATTGAAATACAGGGAATGTATGACGGCATGGTTGCCGCCCTTGGACGAAGGGGACTGTACAGCGAAACCATTAACAGCTATTTCAAACCGGTTGACATCATTGCCTGGAATATGGTGCCGGAAATTTTCCGTCTCTATTTTATTTCTCGAACTTTTAATAATGATGCTGCAGAGTTTTGCTCATCCATTTCGGGCTGGGGTGAAGGAACGATTGATGGCAATCTGGTGTTTGCCCGAAATCTCGACTTTGGCAAATTAGGGGACCTGCTGGAGAGAAATCCCCTGATTATTGCTTTTCAGCCCTGTGGATGCTTTAAAAAAGACTGGATCTCGATTGCCTGGCCCGGATATATCAGTTGTCTGACGGGTATGAATGAGGAAGGAGTCGGTGCTGCGCTGAATTTGGGGAACGAACAGCCTGCACTTGATGACCTGTTTTTTAATATCGGCTTTCTCTATCTGGGGTTTCCACTCTATTATAGTTCAATAACTTTTACCCTGCGGCAGGGTGTTGAGAACATACGGCCTCTGATGTGTTCATCTGATCCAATTGGAAATTTTTATAGAATGATTAAGAGTAGAAGCATAGCAGGATCGTTTGATATACATGTCTTTACCCCCGGCAATTCGGATAAGATACGATCCTATCCTCCGGCAGCTATTATTGAGTGTAATTATAACGGAACAGCCAAGCGTACTTCAGATGATAATCAGGATTATGATCCAGAGCTTTTCCCCGACTATTATCTTGCCGTTACCAATCACCACAGAAAACTTGCTGAGCCCACATCCTGTTGGCGGTATGATATCTTGGTGGAACATCTTAATGATACCGAGGTTCTGGATATGGAATTAGCACTTGATATTGAGCGTGATGTTGCCCAGGATGGAGATCCTTACAATACAGCGTATATGGCAGGCTTTATCCCTGACACACGAGAAATATGGGTCTCATTTGCCGAAGATGGTTTGAGTGTCCCGGAATCAGAACCAACGTATTTTCAGTGGGAAGATGTTTTTTAAGATTCTCCAGTATTAATTTTCTAGTCCATTATCATACCATCTTTACCTGGAAGCAGCCCAAAAAGAATTCCAAGGATGACACAACAGAATAGGTGGTTAGTGAAATTGCTAACCACCTATTTTAATTGGAATTTCTGGCACGCCTGGAGGGATTCGAACCCCCGACCTACGGATTAGAAGTAGGTTGCATATCCCTAACAACAGGTACCAAGAGACAACAAGAGCAAGAAAAATAAGCGTTTTTTGATTTCTTCTTCCACGTTATGGTAGCAAAATGGTAGCACTTAAAGGGCTGGGATATTCCTGGCCCTTTCTTTTGTCTGTGGTTAAACATGCACTCTATGCGTACGCACATTTGATTCGGTAGTGTTGGGCGAAGTGAGTGAT
>WTBG01000167.1 GCA_013139225.1 Deltaproteobacteria bacterium | reverse complement strand
TTCCCTGCTCTGTCCGTAGAGTGTTTTATGAGTTCCTCTATATCAGGACAGCATTCATCTGAAAGCTTGCCGAAACGTTGCAGTGTTTCAGCTACATCATGTAAACCAATTTCCTCCAGTCGTTTTCGTGTGGGAAGGCCATCAACTGAGCAACCGCGATAGTGATAATATTCATCGAGCATTCCCGGATGATTGATTGGATTTTTACCGCCGCGTAGACTGCCTTTCCAGGCATCATCCTTCCGGGTAATTCCCAGCAATGCATTAAAACATCGTTCAATCTGGTAAGCACGCTCTGCCGAATTAAAAAGACCTGTTGGATCTCTGCCGGTTATGTTCTGATACATCTCACCCATTTCACTGGTCATAATCAGTGGTTCACTCCATACATTAGAATTAATTATGGGCAGGAAGCAGATCCCCAGACAGTCCATTATCATCTTGTAGTTTTCCTGCCACCACACAACACGCCCCTTGGCAACCGGGCTTGTATGATCTGCAATTTCCTCGGGTATATCCTTCCCGAACATTTTCTCCAGCATTTCCTGATGACCGATTATTGCGGCAAAAGGATGTCCTTTTAAATGATCACCACCTCTGGTAGCCACCGAAGAAGCAAGACTCATGGGAATGCCATAGGTACAGCTGTAGGTAAACGACATTCCCTTGATGTGAGATCCATAGGGCTCGGTATCTGGCCCCAGTCGTGCTATCATTCCGGGTGTCCCTTCAGCCAGCACATCTCCAAACCCTTCACGTTTTGCAGTCATGTACATCATCTGTTCAACAACCTGCGCATCACCCCACTCAAAGCGAATCCCGCCGGTTTCTTCTATTCCCAGAAGTCCCCTTTGTAAACATTCCATCACCATAGCAGTATTATACCCGAACTGGATACAGTCCATGCCCATCCGGTTGCATATATCTGACAGGTGCAGCATCGCAGCAAAATCAAAAATGCCAAGCAGCGGTCCCAGATGATACATATGCCCGTATTCAACCTTATCTCCACTGTCACCGCTGTATTTACCCTCTTTAATACTCCACTTCTGGCTGCATGCAACCGGACACCGGTAGCAGGCTGTCTGACCGGTTTTGTAGTTTTCTTTAAAATCCTTTAGATCATAGGCATCCAGCTGATCCGAGCTTATATATTCCTGATCATTTTTAATACGCTCCGCTTCACCTTTGAGTGACATCAGGGTGAGCGTGCCATACTCTCGCTTCATCGTTGTACCGGGACCTTTGTACCAGATGTCCCTATAACGGTTTGAAAGTGACTCGACCTGATGTTCATGTGCAACCGGAACCGTACCTGTACCCTTCAAAACAATCGCTTTCAGGTTTTTAGCACCCATCACACATCCCATGCCGGTGCGTCCATTGGTGCTTATCCTTTTTGAGCCTGATACAATATTTGCATATTTCACGAGGTTTTCACCGGCCGGACCAATACGGGCTGTTTCACAACTGCCGTATTTTTCCCGGAGTTTCATGTCAGTATCATAAATATCAAGCCCCCAGTACTCACGAGCATCAATAATTTTCGGTGCTGTATCTTTTTCTATGAGAATAATGACTGGATGTGGGGCCTTCCCCTTAATAATAATATGGTCATAACCTATTTGCTTAAGCCGAACTGGAAACCATCCTCCTGCATTGGTATCGCCAAAAATACCGGTAAGGGGACTTTTTGCTGTTACGGTAAACCTGCTGGCACAGGGAAATCTGGTGCCAACCATTGGACCACATCCGAAAATAATAGGGTTTTCAGGATCAAGCGGATCTGTATGCGGTTTATCGTGCATGAGATCATATAACAGTCTTGCATTTATTCCGGAGCCTCCTATATAGTTATCAAGATATATATCCGGAACCTGTTCATCCCATACTGCTGATTTTGTGAGATCAACCCGTAGTATTTTCCCTCGCCAGCCAAAAACAGCTTTTTCTGCATGTGTTTTCATCACCTTGTTTTCCTCCTGAATGGCAAGAACTTCCTTTTTGATGGGGTAAGTATAGGGAATAATCTCTTGTGCGTCAATAATAACTTTTATTGGCACAACATGTTGCGGTTGATTGCTACAGCCATTTTGTCAACACTACTTGCAATAAGCAACTGCACGATTTCATAAGAATTTTACGCACTATACGGTTAGTAGAGACTATGATTGATTAAGACTTGAAAAGGAGTCCCTCCAAGGGCTATAAAAGCCATAAGATCTAAAACCCTAATTTAAAGGAGGAACTCCCATGAAGAAAAGACTAAATGCAGACAAGGTTAATGTCAACGGAAAAACGGTTAATGTTGGTATTGATGTTCATAAACAGTCGTGGCAGGTAACAGCATTGATAGAGGGAGTGGTTGTTACGGCAGTCACCATAAAACCATCTTGCGGTGTATTACAAAAGCTGTTAGCACAGTTCAAGGGTGCCAAGATTCGCATTGCCTATGAGGCAGGTCCTGCAGGATTCAACCTGTATGACAACCTGACGGCTGATGGTATTGAATGTATAGTGGTTCCTCCTTCCCTACTACCCGTTGAGAGCGGTAACCGGGTGAAGACAGATAAACGGGACAGCAGGAAACTGGCACAGTACCTTGAAAAAAATCTTCTGAAGAGAGTGTATGTATTAACCAAGCAGGAGCGAGCACATCGGCAGTTTCTGAGAACCAGGAGGCAGCTTTCCAATCACCGGACTGATGTGATGCGACAGATAAAGAGCCTGTTACTATTTCATGGAATACCCCTACCCGGTGTTAATGCAGGCTTTTGGACTCCCACTTTTCTTGCATCACTTCGGGCTGTTGAAACTGAGGAATATTTGAGCCGTTCACTGAATACGCTGATAGATCTTTATGAGTATCTGACCCAACAGGTAAAGCAGCTTACCAAAGAGGTTCGTGGACTTGCCCGGACAGAGAAGTACGAAAAGCGGGTAAAACTTTTGAAGACTATTCCTGGGGTAGGAATGTTGAGTGCCATGGAGATTCTTACTGAACTTCAGGATGTGAGCAGATTTCCCACAGCTGACCAACTTGCAGCCTACCTGGGGCTGACTCCTTCCCAGTATTCAAGCGGGCAGATGGTGAGAATGGGTAGGATTACTCATATGGGCAACCACCGGCTCCGTATGAGAATGGTAGAATGCAGTTGGATCCTGATCAAGAAAGATTCAGAACTTCACAAAATATATGAAGCAATAAAGAAGCGGCGAGGTGGCAAGCGAGCCATCATTGCTATAAGCAGAAAACTCATCATCCGCATCAGGCGTATTCTGCTTGATGGGGTCAGCTATCGTACGGAGTGTAGAACCACAGCGTAGAACTATGTCGAGTAATCAGGTATTATAGTGAAAAGTGGAACAGTAAAAACAACGCATCAGATGACCGTGAAACTCAACAGTGAAGTCAATCATGAACTTCGTTCGTAGATTACGGCATCTAAAGCATAGGGCGAAAAAATCTCATGTGGCATTAGACCACGAATAGCAGTCTGGTTTGTGCTTTTCCAGTTTTCATAAACATACATTTTAGGAGAGACTTCTGGTTCCCTCTTGACAATCAACATAGCAGTGTTGAATATTTCGGCCTTCAGATCGGAGCACTTGATGGTGCGACTGTCGAAAAAGTCCAAATTTGCTATTTTGTGAATTTTAAGTATAGTCAAAT
>WTBG01000245.1 GCA_013139225.1 Deltaproteobacteria bacterium | reverse complement strand
ACCCATTGATAATAAATAGGAAATTCTGTTGTTAGAAAAAACTGAAAAAAGTTTAAAAAAATACTTGACAAATTAATCAATATGGCGTATATTAATCAACATGATTAAAATGATTATGCTGGTAAATAGGCCGTTCCGATGGCAAAGGTAAAAATCAGAGACTTAGAACCTATTGCGGCTACAACAGCCAAAATCAATTTTGGAGATATCCTTCATCAGACCTCCGTCAATGGAAAAAAATTCGTGGTCAACCGTCAGGGCAAACCGGTGTCTGTTATATTAAGTTACAATGAGTACTGCAAATTGATGGAGCAAACAAAGGAGGTGAAAAGAGGCTACTGATTTAAGCAACAAAAATCGTAACTATTCACCATAGAGGTCGCGGAGCACGCTGAGAATATAAATTTAAATAAAAACATAAACTTCTGTTTTGCTAATAGGATTGGGAATTTTCACCCAATAAAAATTTTTTCACCTCTGCGATCTTAGCGGTCTCTGCGGTGAATAAAAAACAAGAAGGCTAAACTCATTGGTGAACTTTAACCAGAACAAAAAGGAGGTGTTCACCATGGCAAGAATCAAGATTAAGGATTTACCAAACGACCAGAAGATTAGCAGGGACGAGATGAAAAAGGTATTTGGTGGTACGGTATCCGCCAAACAACCTTATCTACAGTCGGGATACTATCTCGAAAATGATCCTTATGTGATCAATGATCCCTCCCCGGTAGGTTCTCCCGACTTCTCAAAGTGGTTTCGAAGTGTCTCCGCAATCGGGGGGAAGAAAAGATAGTTTGCCAGGGCTTTCAACAATCACAACCCTTTCACGCAATGATAAACCCGGAATCAAAACAAGAAAGGAGGCATTATTATGGCAAAAGATAAAGCAAGAATCAAGATCAAGGATTTACCAAAAGACCAGAAGATCAGCAGGGACGAGATGAAAAAGGTGTTCGGTGGTTACTATATGCCAGCAACCATGCCAGGTATAGCCGAAGTTCCTCCTATCAACTCCTGGCCAAGACCAGAAGATTTCCCCCCCGTATACTGGTGGAAGCCTTCATCAAAGTAGATTGACCGAAAGGGGAAAGTTACGGGATTATTTTGAGCCTCATTAAGAGGCTCTTTTTTTGATTTAGAATTATAAACCCAGAATTTGCAATTAACCACAGAGTGCACAGAGAAATTCCTTCTCAAATCAATTAATTACACCTTTTCCCATAGTAAATCTCTGTGCACATTTTAATGAAAAACTTTTAGTTAGTAATATTCTCCCAAATTTAAAAACATAGAGAAAAATATCGAATTTAAATAGGTTTTTCTTTTTGCTATATTAATCCTCAGTGGTTCCCATGTATCACGACCAAGGATTAATCCCGCTTAAGCTTCTCCATTTTGAAGACGCCGTGAATATAACCCTCGGCCTCCCGATAATTCTCACCTCAGTGGATCATGGTACAGCCTATGACATTCCGGAACCGGGAAAGCAAATCCCTCAAGTCTCTTCAATGCCCTCAAAGTAGATGCACAGATGGCAACACAGAAAAAAATAAAGCGCCTACTCGAATAGCACAAGGGGTCACCCATATCTAATCTTGACATGCCAGAACATTTTTACTATAGTTACTCCAACACAAAGCAAATCCTTACAATTGCAATTCAACAAGTAACAGTTCTATTGCAATTGTAAGTACAACAGGTTTTCATTGAAGTATTCTGGATAACCTTATATACCATTAAAAGGAAGGGTATCCTATGGGAAATGGCACAGAAACACCACGTTTTCGTTGAACAGCACTACGAGAAGGTGGTGTTTTGTATTAGTGAAAATGAGAAAGAAAAGGTCTGTCAAAGAAACAACAACAGGAGGAAAGACACATGAAAAAAAGAACAGTCCTCAATCAAACCCTTATCTTGTGTAGCCTATTCTTTTTCATGTTTCCTAATATGAGCTCTTCCTCTGAAATGGGTGGCCTGGCAGTGGATATTGAGATTGCTGCAACTCCTCTGCATGAGTGGATGCCAAGCGTTACCTACAACCCTATTGACAACGAATTTTTAGTGCTGTGGCATACAACTGGTGTACGGGAAGAAGGTGAGGAAAAGATGTACAGCATGCACGCCCAGAGGATTTCACCCGACGGTCAACTCCTGGAAGAAGAACCCTTCTCCATCGTTGAATCCTTTGGCCCCGAGAGAAGAATACTTCCCAACGCGGCCCATAACCCTTATACGAATGAGTACATGGTGGCTTTCGCCATGGGGCAGGAACTCACAGAATGGGATCCTTTCATAACTGTAATCGCCAGTGATGGACGTTCAATAGTGGGACCTCTTCCCATATCCGAGGAGCTCACCAAGGCAAACCACGTCAACATCGTTTTCAATTCGAAAAAGAAACAGTACCTTATCGTTTATAATGACAACAGAAATGGCGATGCGGATATCTTCGGAGTAATTGTAGATGAGGGTGGTTCCATCATCAGGGAAGATTTTGCGATTTCTAATGCAGAGGGTAATCAGATAAATCCCTATGCCTGCTACAATCCCCTCAGTGATACCTACCTTGTAAACTGGGAGGATTTTCGACATGTAAGTGACTGGCAACAGCTTAGCAATATCTACGGAGCACTGTTAGATGCTGAGGGGAATTTCATAGCTGAGGACATTCCTATGTGTGAAGATCACGGATTGCCTGATGAGGGAGATCAGAGACATAACAACATTGCCTATAACCCTGACAAAAATGAATTTCTCGTCAGTTGGACAGATATGAG
>WTBG01000136.1 GCA_013139225.1 Deltaproteobacteria bacterium | reverse complement strand
AAACTCTGTTATTTGTGCGAGTCAAAATATTGTACCAATCCATTTAATAATCGTTTAACAAGCATATCAACCTCATATCCCGTAACACCATGCCTGATTTTAGAGATTGTATTATGAGTAGTTCTTTCTGTAATAACCAGTTCTACTTCCAGTGAAAGATCATTCCTTTCTTCATACAGTGGATTATACTTTTTTAAAAAAGCTCTTTCAAGTTTTAGCTCTACAACAGCCCCTTCACATGTCATATCTCCATTTTCTGAAACCTCTATACCATTACCTTCAAACCATTTAATTACCCCCTTATACAATCTTTCCGAAACATTTTGATCTTTAACTGAAGTCAAGTCCTGGAAAGGTTTTATTGTTATGCTTCTATAATTGCCAAACCTATCCCCCAATCTAAGCCAGGCCCAGTTAAGTTCCTTGACCTCTACCATTCCACTATAATCACCAATAATACTTGGGGGTAGTTCAAAATAGAGTCTGTCAGTAGTAGATTTTTTATTAAAACATCCCGTCAAAAGACAAGCAAGTAGAATACTGATAAAAGCAATTATTAATCTATTTAATTCTTTACCCATAGTTATCCTTTCCGAATTAAGAAAAGCCTGTAATTCTAAATTGTTATATTTTTGTGATTTTGTCAAGCATATTCAAAATAAGAATCCGACTCTCCGTGAGGAATTCTGAGAAACTATAATAAAACTATTACAGACTTTAAACGTTTAATTTATTAATAACAGGAAACGAGATAGATGCTGTTCTTTAAATGGAAATATTTCCCGATAAAAATACCAGGCTTCATTCTCTTTCCTTTTGATAGCTTTTTCATTTTCTCTCCTCCGATGGGGAATGGCACATACAACCATTCCCCATTTTAAATTTCCCAATCTTTAGTATCACGTCCTTACACTTACACCTTATCTTTCTCTGTTCTTTCTCTTTACCAATATAGCAATTTGTGTTATAAGCAATTCCTTGTTATATTACACATCTATGAATAATGTTTGCATATATCAAGTTCACATACCACTGAACTCTTAGTAACAATTTCCGTTGTTTGGAGGAAAAAATGGAATTTCGTTACGAGTACACACCCAATCTAAAAGCTGAGCAGGTAGCCAGTCTTCGAGAATCCGTTGGTTGGGACGCCAGAGTAGAAAAGTTTAAGAAAAAACTTGGCAATACCTACTTTTGTGTAGCATGTTTAAAAAACGATAGGTTAGTAGGATATCTGGATGTAGTTAGTGATGGCATTGATGATGCGTATATAAGAGATCTTGTTGTTCATCCAGATTATCAACGCCGTGGTATTGGTTTGAATCTCCTTAATATGGTTATTAAGCGTGTTAAATCTGATGGAATAAAAATGGTTAATGTCATTTTCGAACCGCGATTAGAAAAATTTTACAAAAAAGCAAATTTTGTCATCATGTCCGCAGGTCTGATAGACAATGAGAAGTTATGAAACCACAAAATTCTTTACATCTAACTGGATATTTAAATTAGCTTTTTTATCACTTAACTCTTTGTAGGAGGACAAAATAATGTATGGATGGGCGGGAACTATACTTCGGGTCGATTTGGGAAGCGGTACGATCGAAAGGCATTTGATGGATGAACATCTCTGCAAAAATTTTGTCGGTGGAAGAGGAATCAGCGCAAAGCTCCTTTTTGATGAAGTGGGCCCAGAGATCGAACCTCTTTCGCCATACAATAAATTGATCTTTTCCTGCGGTCCACTTTCGGGCACGTCCGCGCCCAGCCCAGCCAGATTTCATGTGACCAGTAAATCACCCCTGACCGGTATAATGGGCAATTCTAATGCTGGTGGTTATTTTGGTCCGGCCATGAAAAGGGCGGGCTTTGATCACCTTGTCATCCAGGGCAAGGCTCAGGAACCGGTCTATCTCTGGATCAATGACGACAAAATTGAGATTAAATCGGCACGCCACTTGTGGGGCAAGAATATCAGGGAGGCAGAGGCACAGATCAAGGAGGAGCTTGGTGACAGAAGAGTCCGTGTTGCTGCCATCGGGCAGGCTGGTGAGAACCTTGTAAGTATTGCCAACATTATTCATGAGGAGCGCTCAGCATCCAGAACCGGCATGGGAGCCGTTATGGGATCCAAGAATTTGAAAGCCGTGGCCATCCAAGGAACAAAAGACGTGCAGCTTTTTGATCCTGATGGATTTAACCGACTGGCCAAGGAATTTCAGCAGCGTATCGCTAAATCTGACAAATATGAACATTTCCGCAAGAACGGTGGTTCAACAGGAACCTATGCAACGGATAAAGCGGGTTTTTTAGCAATTAGAAACTTTCAGCAAACGGGCGGCTTTGAGGGTATTGAAAACTTTAACCCTAAAAATGTTGCCCCGAAATTTTATATTTCCAACAAACCCTGCTTCAAATGCCCAATCGGCTGCGGCAAAAAATTTGAGGTAAAGGAGGGGCCATACGCCGGGGAATGGGGCAACAAAATTGAGGAAGGCGCTTTTACACCGCTCGGGCCCGTATGCGGCAACAACAATATTGCCTCCGTTTTTAAGATGAATAACATGGGAAACCAGCTCGGCTTGGACCTCATTGAGTTTGCGTCAGGCATGGCTGTGGTTATGGAGTGGTATGAGAAGGGCATCGTAACTGAGAAGGATCTTGATGGTATTCAACTTACCTGGGGTAACCACGAAGCCATGGCAAAGATGATGGAAAAGGTGGCTTTTCGTCAAGGTGTGGGTGATGTTTTGGCAGAAGGTATTGTGAAAGCATCTAGGCAATTCGGTAAAGAAGCCGAGGCATATGTAAGTCACTCAAAAGGCATGGTTATGGGAGGCGTGGATTCCCGAATTATGAAGGGCACGTCCCTGGGATTTGCTACTTCCACGCGTGGTGCCTGCCATTTGACCGCCCTGGTGCCGGTTGAGTTCCCTGCGTTTCCAGTGATGACCAAGGAAGAAGCAGAAGCGAAATTTGGAACCGCTGATGTCATGGATCCATCCTCATATAAGAAGGCTAGCCCGTTGATATACTATCAGCATAAATCGCTGATGTGCGATCTGTTTCAGGTATGCAAGTTTCTTCTGGGACTTGGCACCGGCACCAAAGACTTTTCTTTCGATAATCTCTATACACTCTTTTACCTTGCAACCGGTGTGAAAGTCAATGAAGAGGAGATGCTGACCGTTGCCGAACGTGTCCATAACGTGGAGCGGGCCTACTCGTGCAGGGAAGGTTTGGACAGAAAGGATGATCGTCTTATAGGTAAATGGGCAAATGAACCGGTTCCAAATGGTCCATACAAAGGTGAGAAAATTGACTCCGAAAAATGGGAAGTTATGCTGGATGAATATTACCGCTTAAGAGGATGGGACGAAAAAGGAATACCCAAAAAGGAAAAGCTTAAAGAGCTTGGACTTGATGATGTAGCCGATGAACTTGAGCAAAAAGGTGTCTACTCCTAAGATTATATTATTTTATAAGAGATTACGGACTAAGGAGGGGGAAGCAATTTTTTATGCTTGCCCCTTTTTTCTAATTCAAATTCCAAGTATAACACCAAACGCTTCGCGAACGCCCCCCCCGCACAAACAATTAGTCAACAATCCCAGTAGTTAGACTATTCGCAAGAAAAAATCGTTTTTTTATTCCACAAAATATTACTTCAACGCTTGACATGATAATAATAATAATTATTATTACATAAGGAACAAATATTTTATTATTCAGATTTCAATTAACTGTATGATAAATAAAGATTAACTCAGAATATTAAAATGAGAATATCCATCTATTTTCATATCTCTTGCTTTTATGACATAAGTCATACGTTTAAAATAAAAATAGTATTATAAGGAGTTAGTTTCTAAACACAGTTCTCCTTTGTAAAGGAGTTTGAGATGAATTATACAAACATAAGTAAAAAATATGAAATAAAAGACTTCGATATCGACTCTCCACCAGAAGAGACCATCGAGAAAAATCGACCTAAGTTAAAGTTAGTAAATAAAGATGGCTACAAATCTGAGAAAAACCTGGTTTCTTTCCCAACATTTGCTAATTATGCTGGAGATGAGACAGAAGAGCTCTCTCTTAAAAAAGATGAAGAACTATACTCTGAACCTCAGGGCGGAGCAGATTATCCGCTAGTTACTTACTTTAAATCAATAAATAAGTATCCACTACTGAAGGAAGAAGAGGAGATTCTCTTAGCAAAGAGGATTAAAGAAAGTGAGAAGGAATATAAAATACTTGTTCACAAATGGTGTAAAATCATTAAGAAGGAACTCTTGCGAATGGTTCCTTTTAATTCAATAAAAGATGCAAAAAAAATGCTCCACCATAACAGTAGCTCCTTCAACCCTTTTGACGATCTCATTACATTGGAGAAAGAAAGAAAGAAAGTAAATCGTGCTATAAAAATATTAACTAGAAGATCTAATTCTAAAGAAATACTCGAAAAGAAACTTTATAAAGTTGAAGCCGAAATCTCCAAATGCATAGCAAAAACAAAACTCAGATTAACGGATATCAATAGAATTATAAGGATCTTGGGTAAAATTCCAATCATCAAAAGAAATAGAAGTAAATATCAACTTATTGAAAAAGAGCTAAAAAAAACCATAAGAGATATTTCCAAACTATCAAAGGGAATTAAAGAATTAAAGAATCAACTGGTTCAAGCTAATCTTAGGCTAGTGATCAGTATAGCAAAGAAATATGCCCAGCATGGTCTCTCCTTACTCGACTTGATTCAGGAGGGCAATTTAGGTTTAATCAGGGCAATTGATACTTATGATTACCAGAGAGGGCATAGATTTATTACCTATGCAACCTGGTGGATAAGACAAGCAATGATTAGGGCACTTGACTGTCAGTCAAGAACTATTAGAACACCAGTATATATCAATGAAAAATTTAGTCGTATTATGAAAGCATCGAATCTATTACTGCATGAATATGGGAGAGAACCCACACTGGCAGAAATAGCTAAAACAACAAACACACCTTTAGAATCTGTCGAGAAAGTGTTGCAAAGTTTCAAGGATTCTATATCATTAGATGATTTTGATGAAGAAAAAGGAGAAAACTTCTCCATTCTTATACCAAATCATGATACCAACTCCACTTTAGAACAGGTTGTAATAACCTCGAATTTGTCATACATTATAGATGATGTTTTATCGAATCTAACACAGCGTGAAAGAGAAATTGTTAAACTTCGTTTTGGTATTGGGGAAAATTGTGATCACACCCTGGAAGAAATTGGTGAAGAATTTAATCTGAGCAGGGAAAGAATCAGGCAAATTTTAGAAGTAGCATTGAACAAGCTGAGAACTCCTAATCATATTATGGAACTGAGGGATTTTATGAATTTAAACTGATATCTTAATGATGCCCTATAACTCACTGCTTTTAAAGTTATTTATGTGGCCGTTACAAATTCTTAAAGTTCAGCACGTCACACGAAATGCGGAACACGCAACATCTAATTACCTCATTATTCATTCACATAAACTACATCATTTAATCAATCAATTCAAACGAAGTTAACTTCCATGCCTTATGCCAATTTTCGGTTTTACGAAGAACTTAACGACTATCTTTCAGTTGAGATAAGAAAAACAGAATTTACTTACTCTTTCGAGAAACCAAATTCTATTATGGAATTGATCAAGTCAATTGGAATACCCCCTGAAGAAGTTGATCTTATACTAGCAAACGGAATATCTGTTGACTTCTCCTATATGGTAAAAGAAAAAGACAGGTTTAGCATCTATCCCATTTTTGAAACATTTGACATTTCGGGTGTTACCATGCTAAGAGACAAGCCACTTATTAAGATGAAAGCAAAATAGGGGATTGGAAAATTATAGATTTTAAGGGATTTGAAAAATTGCATTCTCCAAAACGCCTGAACCTCTATATGCTTGACTTTGAACACTTGATATGTTTTCTTAAATTCTCAGTGTCCACTTTGGTTTAATAACAAAAAGAAGGGAGAGAATGATGGCAAAAGAAAGTGTGAATGAAAAGTTGGATGAGTTTTTTGAATATACTGCCAAGTTTGCACAAAAATACCCTGAAATTGGATCCAATTTTATGAATCTCATGGGTAGCATTATCCAGGATGGTAAGCTTAAGAGCAAAGAAAAGGAATTGATTGCACTGGGAATTGCGGTGGGACTAAGGTGTCTCCCATGTATTCATGCTCATACCAAGTCTGCATTAACTATGGGAGCAACTGAGGAAGAAATCATGGAGGCTGCTTCTGTGGCCATCCTTATGGGAGGAGGGCCAGGGATGGCACATGTTATAGAAGTTATGAAGGCAATAGAAGCCTTTTCAGAGAAGAAGTAAAATACTATCACCTACCACCCTCGAGAATAATCTCCTGGGGCACATTCAGGGCAGAGCAACTTGCCATCGCATACCTTTAAACGGGGTTCCATGGTGAGTTCTCCGCAAGACTCACACTTCTGGGAAGGAAATATCCTGGCTTTCCTGGGTATAGGATAATCCTTCAATTTTTCTATCTTAAAAAGTTTGTCTTCTACAATTTTGAGTAAATCAAGTGCAGCTTTTTCCTTAGATGTATGCTTTGATCTTCTCAACTTCTTGCATCTTAATGTGGACTGTAAAGAAATTCTAACGCCTGTTCCAGAACCGCCTTTCTTTCTTTTCAGAAACAAAAAAACCATCTTACCATAGTCCTGGAATATTAGATTACCTTTACCAAGTGTACACCGAGTCAAATACTGGATGGCATCAACAGCACACCCATCGCTCATTGAAACGCAAACCACTTCTTCATCCCTCGCTTTTTTAAATTTCATTTTTTCCATTGCAATCTTTGCAGCTCGATAACCTATGATTATTCCCGGGCATAAATGTCCATGAAACTCAATGCATTCTTCTAAATCCAATGGCATATTCTTCTTCATATCATACCTTAAACATTTTCATTAAATTTTTTTAGGATCTTTTATTGTACTATTAATTAATAGAAAACCCTCAGCTTTGTCACTGAGGGGCTTTTATAAGAAATGGCGGGAGCGACGAGACTCGAACTCGCGATCTCTGGCTTGACAGGCCAGTGTGTTAACCAACCACACCACGCCCCCGCGTGGTGGGCGGGACAGGGCTTGAACCTGCGAC
>WTBG01000029.1 GCA_013139225.1 Deltaproteobacteria bacterium | reverse complement strand
ACCACCCTGACTATGCCACATTTGAAGAAGATACGGTTTATGACCAGAGCTTAGCTGAGGGATTTATCCAGCTCAATGCCCTGCGACTTAAAATCAGCAATCTTTTAAGAAAGTAAGCAGCGATCACTACAACAGGTGGTGGCTTTAGGAAGTCCTATAAAAGGAGGCAATGCAATGTCTCTGATTTATAACATGCAAACTCGAATATCGAAGCACGAAATTCGGAACAATATCGAATGGCACAAATCCAAATGACCAAAACGTGCTCATTTCGTAGTTTCCCCCGAAAACAACTTTCGTAGTATGTTTGGGTATTTAGGACATTTGGATTTCTGATTTGTTTCGGCCTGCCCTGGTGCGACACGATTGATTTAAGCTGCTTATGCTTGAAAACCTCACAATTAGATATTGTAAAAAGAAAGCTATGTATAAACGGTCTGGGCCAGGGATTTCGAATTTACTGACTTAACTAAAACGCCTGATCAGCAGAGCCTATTAGATTAGCACAAACAGAGCTAACAGTTTAGCATGATTAATATTTGGGAGATTTTGCAGAGAATGAAAAGCACCACTAAACTGTTGATAGGTTTTTTTTGCATACTATGCATAACCCAATTCTCAAGTTGTGGTAAGAAAGGGGATCCAACCGCTCCTGTTGCCGCAGTCCCTGAAGAGATTAAAGATCTCACGGCACACCCTCAAGAAAGAGCTATTATCTTAATCTGGAGTATCCCTAAAGAAAATGCAGATGGATCTCAACTTCTTGATCTTAAGGGGTTTAAAATACTGCGGAATGAAATAGATATCAAAAAAGGATGCCTTAGCTGTCCAAAAAGATTCTCACTTCTCTATGATATCGATTACAAAAATTATATGATGAACAAACCTCAAGCAGAAAAGATTGAATACAGCGATAAGGATCTTCACTTTAAAAATATTTATACTTACAGGATAGTAAGCTACAATACCTCCAACCAGCTAAGTCCCAGATCTAATGCTCAAGAGGTCTTTTGGGATATCCCCAGTTTGCCTCCCAATAATCTTCAAGCAGAGCTTAAAGAAAAATCGGTTATCCTAACCTGGGAAGAACCTGGTGCCCTGGAAGATGGATCATCACTTAAAGGACTGGTGGGATACAATCTCTATAGAAGGTTCCCGAACGAAACATATTCCATCGACCCTGTCAGCAGCGAGCTTATTACTACCTTAGCCTGCCGGGATAAAGGAATACAAATGGATAAGGACTATTTATATACATTGAGAGCAGTCAGGAAAGTCAGGGAAACCTTTATTGAAAGTGGGGAATGCGAAGAGGTTACCATTAATACCACCGATCGCACACCTCCTGATGCCCCTACAGGCTTGTTTGCACTGCCTGTCAAAACAGGAATACTGCTCAAGTGGGATGAAAACGAAGAATCAGACCTGAATGGTTACAACATCTACCGGAAATCAGGGGGAAAAGCCGATTTTAAAAAACTGAATGAAACACCTTTTTCCCAATCAAGTTATTTCGACAAATCAGTAAAGGCCAATGAACATTATACCTATGCTGTAACAGCCATTGATGATTTTAAACCCATAAATGAAAGTGAACGTTCAAAAGAAGTAGACATTCAATATTAAAATTAGAAGAAGGTGTCATGCACGATTTTCAATATCATCAAAACGAGCTTTACTGTGAAGAGGTTCCAATCAATAAGATTGCAGATAAAGTGGGTACCCCCTTCTATCTTTATAGCAATCATACTCTGGAAAACCATTTTAAGGTGTTTGATTCTGCTTTTAATGGTATAGATCACCTTACCTGTTTTTCAGTAAAAGCTAATTCTAATCTTACGGTGCTCAAAATCTTTGTCAACCTGGGCGGAGGAGTGGATATTGTCTCGGGAGGCGAACTGTTTCGTGCACTCAACTCTGGTGTAGATCCCTCAAAAGTAGTCTTTTCTGGTGTGGGAAAGGGTATAAAAGAATTAGAATATGCACTGGAAGCAGGCATCTTGATGTTTAACGTGGAATCCACACAGGAATTAACCACCATAAATCAAGTGGCCCAACGAATAGGCAGGAAGGCAAAAATCGCTCTACGGGTGAACCCCCACATCGATCCCCAAACACACCCTTATATATCTACTGGACTGAAGAAGAACAAGTTTGGAATAGAAATTAATCAAGCGCTTGAAGATTACCGAGAGGCAAAGAAATTAAAACATATAGAGATTGTTGGGGTCGACTGCCATATCGGCTCACAGATTACTGAACTTCAGCCATTTGTAGAAACCCTAAGGAAAGTGAAAGAATTGGTGCTTACATTAAGGCAGGAAGCTATAGAAATCCAGTATGTCGATCTGGGTGGCGGGTTGGGTATTACCTACCATCAGGAGCAGCCCCCCCATCCCAGGGAATATGCCTCTGCCCTTATCAAAGAAATGCAGGATATTAACTGCACTCTGATTCTGGAACCCGGCAGAGTAATTGCGGGCAATGCTGGAATTCTTGTCACAAAGGTCCTCTACCTCAAAAAGGGAACTGAAAAAACCTTTGTCACTGTGGATGCTGCTATGAATGACCTGATCCGCCCCAGTCTCTATGGAGCCTTTCAGGGAATCCAGCCCATAGTCAAAACTGAGGGAGAAGAAATGGTGGCAGATATTGTGGGGCCTATCTGTGAATCAGGTGATTTCCTTGCTAAGGAGAGAACAATACCCTGTTTAAAACCAGGCGATCTTATCGCTGTAATGAGTGCTGGGGCTTACGGTTTTACTATGTCTTCTAACTACAATTCCCGACCTCGTGTCCCGGAGGTCCTGGCAAGGGAAAAAGAATTCTATGTAATTAGAGAGCGAGAAAGTTATGAAGACCTGATCAGAGGAGAAATGATTCCGGAGTTTTTAAACAAATGAATTTAATCCCTTTTACTAAAATGAGCGCAGCCGGCAATGATTTTATCATCATTGATAATCGTCAAAACATTCTTGATGCTAAAAAGGCTAAAGAATGTGCACAAAACATCTGCAGGCGAAAACTCTCAGTTGGTGCAGATGGACTAATTCTTATAGAAGACTCTAAAAAGGCAGACTTCAAATGGAGATTTTTTAATGCCGATGGCAGCGAGGCCGAGATGTGTGGAAATGGTGGGAGGTGTATAGCCAGGCTTGCTCATCGCAAGGGAATTGCCCCGCTCAAGCTTACCTTTGAAACCCTGGCTGGCATCATCAAGGCGGAAGTCCTGAGAGAGAGTGTAAAACTTCAACTGCCACTCCCTTTAAACCTCACTTGTGATCTTAAACTTCTTGTTGAAGAAAAAAACTTTCTTGTTAATAGCATTACCGTTGGTGTGCCTCACGCAGTAATCTTTGTTGAAGATCTCCAAAACTGCCAGGTAGTTGAACTGGGGAAAATGATTCGTTTCTCAAAACACTTTAAACCAGCAGGAACTAACGTCAATTTTGTAAGTATCAAGAACGACTCGGCTATAGCCATCAGAACCTATGAGAGGGGGGTAGAAGATGAAACGCTTGCCTGTGGAAC
>WTBG01000200.1 GCA_013139225.1 Deltaproteobacteria bacterium | reverse complement strand
AAATCGTTCTTTACTTTCATATCCATGGTAAGTTAATGTATGGAACGCAGATTAACGCTGAAAGATAGAAAGGCACATAAGCATATGCTAAACAAAAAGCTTAATCTATACCTTAAGCGTCCTACACACAAGTTTTCCCAGAGAAAAGATATAAAGGTTCTCTTTGTCTTGTTGTTTGTTTGTATCATCTTTTCCTCATGTTTCCATAAAAAAACTACCCCCCTCAAAAGAGAAGAGAAAAGGCATTTATCTGTAAAAGAAGAAATAGATCAAAATCCCTTACGAACTCTTCTTGAGTACCTGCGACTGACAGAAAGTGATCTAAAGATAGATCCTTATATAGCAGATGAGGACTACTTCCGATTGGACAAAGTAAATGTTCTGCTCGACAACCCCTTAAAGATTGAACCATATGCAGGCTACCTTTCGAAGAGCATAAAAGAAAGTAAGGTTTCATTAAAAAAAATGTTATCTCTTGCTATCGAAGAACTTGAAATTAATATAGACAGCAAAAACATTCAGGATCTATCCTCAATCGATGAGAATAACCAGTTTAAAGACGTGCTACTTAACATCCCTGAAGATGCGAGGGATGAGCTCCTTAAATTTCTATCTATTGCCTGCTTGGCTCAAACAAAACTCAATGAAGCTTTCTCACCCCTTTCACATAGTGAGATTGGATTTTTAAAAACCTATTTTTCAGAGATGATTATTAAAGATAAAATTGAGCTTACAGAAGAAATTCAAGCCCCTGCCAAATCTCCTTCTATGAGAGAAGAACAATACGTGAAGGAGACAAGTTTTTACCTTGCAAGCAAAATAAACCGAGAGCAACTCTACGAAGCATCCCTAATGGTTGCTGGTGCACTTGACCACCTTTTAAAAAACTCAGAAATTTTAAGAACAATCAGTACGAACAACGAAGTAAACGGAGACAATGCGCTCAATGGAGATATCATACTGTGTGAAGATACCCCTCTTGGGAAAGTCATCATTGGAGGGAAAGAGCCTACATACTACAGAAACACGAATGCATTTCTCATAATTGACCTGGGTGGGGATGATGAATATCATAATATCTCCCCCGACCTTGATTCTTCTCCTTCTTCTTCAGCTATTATTATTGATCTTGAAGGTAATGACCTTTACAATTCGAGCAAAAAATATTCACTGGCGTGTGGAAGCTTTGGTCTAAGCTTCTTAATTGATTGTTCAGGAGATGACAGATATCTATCCCAAGATTTTTCACAGGGATGTGGTTTTTTTGGAGTAGGTGTCCTCTATGATAAAGAAGGTGATGACCGGTATCTTGCTGATATCATGGGACAGGGAGCTGCTGCTTTTGGAACAGGAATTTTGTGTGACCTAAAGGGGAATGACTCCTACCACGGGAATTTATTGAATCAAGGAATGGGATTCGTAGGAGGGATAGGGCTCTTAATCGAATCTCAGGGGAATGACAGCTTCTTCTCAGGAGGAAAGTACCCGGATTTCAGGGAACCTGATGTGGCTTTTGACAGCTTTTCTCAAGGGTTCGGCTACGGCTACAGAAACTTCGGGTCAGGTGGTATAGGAGTTCTCTGGGATGATGAGGGCAACGATCACTACAGCAGCAGCTATTTTTCTCAAGGCTCCAGCTACTGGCTTGCCATCGGTTTACTTATTGATAATGGAGGCAATGACATCTATCATGCCAGGCGATACGCCCAGGGAACAGGGACCCATTTGACGGTAGGAGCGCTGATTGACAGGTTGGGTGATGATTGCTATACCTCCATGAGCGTTTCTCAAGGTTGCGGTTATGATTTTTCACAGGGGTTGCTTTTTGACAACGAGGGAGATGACACCTACAGTGCCGAGTGGTTTGCTCAAGGAACCAGTGGCTCTTCAGGAACGGGGATTCTTATTGACCAAAAGGGGAACGATTCTTATTTGTGCGGATCTTTTAACAGTCAGGGAAGTGGACAATACAGCACTAAAATGGAATCAGGAAGCATTGGATTACTAATTGATTTAGAGGGAAAGGACAGATATTCCGTAAAAGGAGAAGATGATTGTCTATGGCACCAGGGTAAATACGGTGGTGGAATAGATTCCTCCAAATCTACCTGGGATAAAAATACCAGTTCCTGGTCTGATAGAGAGTTAACTTCCGACAAAGAAACGACTGTTACTATTATAAAACCACCGGTTTTTGAAGAAAAAGAACTTTTGCCAGAATTAGAATCCAGTCTGGGAGATGAGGACTATAGACAGATAGTCATTAAGAAGTTCTCTAAAAAAGGACCATCCATCATTCCTCACTTGATTGACTATCTGGACATAAAGGACGCTCTGCTCAAGCAAACTATAATGGATATTATCAGGGAGATGGGGAAAGTTGCTGCTCCTGTTTTAATAAAAGCACTAGAGAGCAATCTCGAAACTTCTCTGACATCCTCTGTTCTTTATATGTTAGGTGATATGGAAGATGAGCAATCTCAGGATACTTTTATCTATTATTTGAATGCTGACAATCCAAAGATTAGATCCATGGCAATGCGGGGTCTTAGTAAGTTAACACCTGCTCCTTTGCTTGTCGATATACTTCCCTATGCAAAAGACGAAAACCCATCCGTCAGGAAATATCTGGCTATGGCCTTAAAAGAATATGAAGTGTCTGAAGCAATAAAAGTCCTAACCAATCTTCTAGCAGACGATAATTTCAATGTACGTTTTGCTGCCTTTGAATCACTAAAGGGTAATGAAGCAAAAGCAAAAAAGTGCCTCCTTAATCTTATCAAACATCAGGATAGGTACCCCGTGTATGCATCGGATCTTGCAAAGGATATTTTAAAAGGGTGTGGGGTTGGGAATTGATAAGGAAGTAAGAATTTTTACAGATAGGACTTTACAAATTCATTAATCACATTTGCTGCATCAGATCCCATCATGACAAAGTTGATTCCCATACCTTTCCCACCTTTGCCATGGTGGACAACCATTCCATCAACCTCGATGTAAATATCTTCATACTCATCTTCGCCAGGAATTTCGAAAACAAGTGGCACTCTGGTGTTTATGGGTAACAAACCAAATTCCTCTGACTCATCTATAAAACACCCACCAACTGAGATATCTTTCATCATGCTTGTTTTATTGTTGTTCTTATTCATAACTTTTATGCCAAATTCCAAACGTGGGTGAACTCTCCACTCTGCAGTCATGTAATTCTCCCTAAGCTAAGCGAATAAATTTTACTCAAGGATTCTATAGTCGTATATAATATAAAAATATCCCGATAATGTCAAATAATAAATAGAATACAAGATGAAAAAATACGAGCATGACTCATGATCGATGATGTACGATCTACAATAATTGATGCACGATTCAAGCTTCATACTACAAGAGACACTCACCGCTTAAAGATCTTTCTCCCGATCCTCGTAGAACGCTAGATCCCAAAGTTCAAACTATCTGTTCTGAGCTGTTATTACCAGCCCACAAGTAAACATAATTTGCATTCCCTGCCTTCTCGTGTTATATGGGATTTTTTAATATTGGGATCATTTATTTTTAACAATACACTTCTCCAGATAAATCCAGGGGCACTATGAAATATAGTTCATTCAAAGAATATCTTAATGTTGAGAAAGAGAGGATTCTTGATAAATGCATCGCATGCGGTAAGTGTATCGAGGTGTGCACCAATGTTAAAGCATTCAATCTGAACGAGGAGCAAGTAAAATCTCTTCCCAAAAAGCTTCTGAATGCTCTTTCGGGTAATGAGCTTTCCGATCTTGTCTTTCAATGGGTGTTTGGCTGTAATCATTGCGGTCGATGCCTTCATGTCTGCCCTGAGGAACTTGACCCTTTAATCTTTAACAACATTCTGAAAACTGAATTTTTAAACCAGGGAAACAAGCGTGCATCCATGGTCCGTGATCATATGCTCGATCCCAATTCGGGTGGTTTCAAAAGGACAATCGACATAATCAACCGGCTGCAGATGCAACCTTCAGAAGCACGGTGGTTATCCAGGATACCAGAAAATCCCAATCCAGTTGAAGCTGTATTATTTCTGGGCTGCAACGGCCTTCTCAGGCCAGACATCGCTCTATCTTTAATCGATATTATGGACATGATCGGTATAAACTATGTTGCTCTGGGAGGAACAGGTTTTTGTTGTGGAATGCCTGCTCAGATGATAGGAGAAGTTGAGGAATCTGAAAAATATATGAGGAACCTGATTGAAAGTCTTCTTGCACTGAAGCCCAGAACTGTTCTTTACGCATGTGCGGAATGTCTCTATGTTACTGCACGAATTGCCCCAAACATTATGGACATCCCCTTTAAACAGGACAGCATAATAAAATTTATAGCAGATCACCTGGACCATCTTCAATTTAAGCATCCACAATCTCTGGAAGCAACTTTTCACGATTCCTGTGCTCACGGTCGCCTCTGGGGGGATTATGAGAGCCCACGTAAAATACTGAAAGCAATTCCCGGGATAAAACTTGTTGAGATGAAACATATAAGACAAGATGCCCCCTGTTGCGGAGGAACCGGTGAGATGTTCTTCCCTGGTAAAGGGAAAGACTTGAAAAAGATGCGGATGGAAGAGGCTAAAGAAACAGGAGCCAAAGAGCTGGTTACCATATGTGCAGTATGTGAATTAAGCTATCTGAAGTGGGAAGGAGATAAATCTTTTGGTATAACCAACATTATTTCTTTACTGGCAAAATCACTGGGAATTGAAAGAGAGCATGCGCTTGAACCATTTTTCTCATCTAAAGATATGGAAGGTGTACTGGAAAAGTTCATAACCAATATTGAATCCAGCAAATATAGTAAGGATGACTATCGTATGACTTTAGGAAGATTTATTGGAGTTCAATCAAAAGAGAAATGAAAAATCTACAGGGCTTATAAACAGGAGGAGGAGTGTGATTAACAAAGAAGCCATACTGAAATGCATAGAAGATCCCATGGACCAGTATCAGCAAAACATGACTGAAGCACTTGGTGATTGGAAAGAACTATTAGATGCATCCGAAAAACTCTTGGCAGGAAAAGTCGTCAGGGATGATGAATTGTCACCTCCCTTTCGCCCTATGGTTAAGATGATGAGATTAATAATGCAGGTTACCAAAGAGTCTGAATGGAACTGGTCAAACCCAGCTGCTCAAGAAATTTTTAAAGATAAATCCAAAAGTAAAATTTATAAAATATTTACTGAGGCAATTGTTGGAATCGTCTCTTCTATTATCAGAACAGTTGAGATTGGTACTTTGGTAGAGATAGGCACAGGACCTGGACAGGTCACTTCAAGTCTGTGTAAAGAAATGATAGAAAATAACATCAATATCCCCATAGTTATATCTGATAGAGCACCCAGCATTTCACAAACGGGAGAAAACTTGAGGAAATCTTTTCCTTCTCTTACTATTGATGATTTTATCTGGGATATCAGGGAAAATCCACCTAAAGAACTGACAGCTACACTAACAACACCTGTTCTTCTGTTTGAACGATTCTGCCTTCCCTATGCAGGATATATTGCAATTAATAGGATTGGACCAATTGCAGACATATTAGTTATGGAAGATGATTTGAACCTTACAGGAAAGAAAGAGGCACCTGATGTTATCTATGAGAAGATCGGAGCACAATTTCTGACTTTTAAGGAAGCAAAAAAAACACTTAGGAAAACATTTTCACTAATACATACATGCGATAAGAAGAATATCGAATCTATTAATGCCATTGTAACTACTTTTACATTAGCAATAAAATGAACTGGTTAAAGACGTGAGGGATATGACAGTTATGAAAGCAATGATATTAAATTATCCTGGTGGCAGTGTAATCTGGGGTACCGGCTATCTGGCAGCCAATACCGTTACTGAAGACTAAGGATTGAGAAGTGGTGGAAGGAACCAGAGTTCGTCACCCACGCAAAAGAAGCAGGAATTTTATAGATACCACTTTGTTACCCTGCCCATGAAACCTGTTTTATTACTATCTGTCATATCATTATATTTTTCTATGTAAGCAAGGTGTTTTTTAAGGATCTTTTTCTTTGCAGCTAAGGTTGGTCTCTTAAGAGTCTTACCTTTTTTCAAATAGTTCTCAATATCTTTAAATATCCATGGGTTGCCAAGTGCGCCTCTGGCAACCAGGATTCCATCACAGCCTGTTTCATCAAGCATCTTCTTAGCCATAAAAGGATTTAATATATTTCCACTTCCAAACACGGGTATCTTTAAGGCAGCTTTGACAGCCTTTATTGATTCATAGTCGATATCGCCAGAATAACCTTGAGAGCTTGTCCTGCCGTGTATAAAAACGATGGAAGCTCCGTTTGTCTGACATATCTTAGCAGTTTTAACACAATCCTTAATATCCCTTTTGCTAAAACCCGTCCTTAGCTTAACTGTAATTGGAATCCGCAGCCTGGAAGATAATTTTTCAACGATTTTTCCAAGAGTTGCCGTATCATTTAACAGGGCTGCACCAGCTCCCTTTTTTATTATTTTTTTTGCAGGACAGGCACTATTTATATCCAAAAAAGAAATATCAACAAGAGTTGTCAGTATTTCGGCAGCATCAAGCATTACACAAGGATCTCCACCTAATAATTGCGCAGCAATGGGAGAGTCTTTCTTAAGAGTTTTTAGAGAACGTCTGCTTGCTTGATTGTTATAAACTGTGGCTTTCGCATCGATCATTTCGAAAAAGCAATGCTTAGCACCCAGCCCACGACTTATAAGTCTAAA
>WTBG01000113.1 GCA_013139225.1 Deltaproteobacteria bacterium | reverse complement strand
CCTTCTCCCCTCCTCTTCCAATCAAAGCAGAGGGAACAGAGGTTAATGTGGGGAGTTTTGCTTCTCCTTTTGCAGCAGACATAAATAGTGATGGGGTAAGAGATTTACTTATTGGAGATGGTAAGGGAGACATTCACGTATATCTTGGCAGTGATAGAGATAGAGGCATTCATCTAACACGTGCTGACAAGCTTCAGTTAAACGGTCAAGAGCTCATGGTTGAGGGCTCATCCGTTCCGTTCCCTATGGATTGGAATAATGATGGAAACCTTGACCTCTTGACAGGAAGCAGTGATGGGAAAATCTATGTTCTAACTTTATAAGTCAGAAGGAGGTATCGGAAGATGAAAGAAGAATTGAAACTCTCTCTAACCAAAGCAACAAATAGCCGGGAAGCAAAGAACAACTCTAAGATGTTTAGCAGCAATGGCACTCCTTATATTGAATTGCGTAGGGGTAAAAAGTACGGGGAAATATGGTTTGAAACACCCCGTGATATCGCCTTCAATCCTAAGCCGGTTTTTGATTTAAGAGAATGGTATGAATCCTACTGGCTTAAACGAAGACAATATAAAGGCCTTCGTCCTTATAGATTTAGCATAGGGCCAACCGCCATATGGTTTAAATTTACGTTAGGAGATTTAGATTTGGTCAAAGAACAACTAATGAAATTGACTTGGGAACATGCAACCTGCGAAAGCAGAAACCTCTCTCAAATCAAAGATACTTCTAACAGAATATTTTGGAACTATGCTGAAAAATATTTCGAAAAAAGCAAATCCATACGACGTGGCTTAGGGCAAAAAGCATATATGTAAGGGTGGGAAGTACTTCTGTAGCTAAGATTAAATAATTCTATTCAAGTCCAAATCGCATAAAGGAATTAATGATGGAATTTGCACAAGGCATTGTTCTAGCTGTGCCTCTTTGGTACATAGCTGTTTTACTCACTTTTATGATGGTGTGTTTAGCCTTTGGAAGATATACGCTGGGATTGATAGGTGCTATTTTGTTTCTCGTATATACAGTGTATGTTTTCAATTTTGACAAACTATTTAATCAATCATTCGGGTTTAATTGCTTTACATTATTTCTGATACTTACAGGAGGAACAATTGCGGTTTCAATTTTAGTTATATTTAAGTATGCTTTCTCTTTAAAAGATTAGCTTATAAAATGTGATCCGTAAGATGCTAACAGAGAGATTGCAGGGATTGGATGATTATAATTTCTTAATCAAAATCGTAAATCAAACTCACTTATAAGCCTGGAAAGATATGTTCTTTGAATTTCCATGATTTCAGCAGCTTTTTTCCTATTCCCATGGGTATAGGCCAACGTTTTTTTCAAAAACTCCTTCTTAAATAAGTCCTGTGCATCCTTTAATGTCATGCCGACCTCCATACCTCCCTGAAATCCTACATCTGTTTTCCCAATAGGCAAATCGTTCACCATTATATTATTACCATCTCCCATTACAACAGCCCTTTCAATCGCATTTTCCAATTCGCGTACATTCCCAGGCCAATCGTAGCTTAGCATCGCTTTCATAGCTTCTGATGAAATCTCCATTTTTTTCAACCCCCTATCAGAACTATATTCACGGAGAAAGTGCTCAGCTAAAACAGCTATATCCCCTCTTCTCTCTCTAAGCGCTGGCATTTTTAATTGAATTACATTTATCCTGTAGAATAAATCTTCTCTGAATTTCCCTTCTTTGGTCCTTTTCTTCAAATCTTTATTAGTTGCAGAAATAACCCTGACATCAACGGTTATAGAAACAGAGCTGCCAATTCTATTAAAAGTAGATTCTTGTAAAACCCTTAATAATTTTACCTGCATTGCCTGACTCATTTCACCTATTTCATCAAGAAAGATGGTACCACCATCAGCAGCTTCAAATAAGCCAATCTTCTTAAAAAATGCTCCAGTAAATGACCCCTTTTCATGACCAAAAAGTTCAGCTTCTAAAAGGGTTTCAGGTAAAGCTCCACAATTAACAATCACAAAAGGCTTATCTCTGCGAGGGCCAGATCTATGGATAAGTCTGGCTATCAGTTCCTTGCCGGTACCGCTTTCACCTTCAAGCAATACAGTTGCTTTGGAATTGGCTACTTTAATAGCATCAGCAATCACTTTTTTTGTTTCGCTACTTTCCCCAACAATCTGATATCTCACATCCAACTGGCTTTTAAGGCCTGCATTCTCCTCCACCACCTTTTTATATTCCGTTGCTTTCATTATTGCTGATGCAGCTAAATTTGCAAATGCCATGAGAATTTCCATGTCCTCACTTCTAATAGGTTTACCATCTTCTCTATCAATGATTTCAACAACCCCTATAACCTCATCACCCATTTTCATCGGCACACACGCAATAGATTTAGTATCAAACCCAATTGATTCACTAATCTTCTTATCCCACACAGAACCTTTTTTAACATCTTCCACTAAGAGCGGCTTCCCTGTTTTAGCCACATATCCGGCAATTCCTTTTCCTAAACTGACTTCAAACTTTTTTAAATCATCCTTCTTATCTCCAGTGGCAACCTGAAAATACAGTTTTTCTTTCTTTTTATCCAATAGCAATAATGAACTTGCTCGAGCTCCCATCACCTCAGTTGCCGATTCAATGATTAATTCTAAAAGGTGATCTAAATCAGAAACTGAAGTTATAAGAGAAGAGATGTTATTCAAAAATTTTAGCCTCTGATCCTCAAACTTTTTTCTCTCTTTCATTTACCCTCTCAATCTTGTGAAACATCTGTCTCTTTTTTGAGCAGAAACACTATAACCTAGTCACTATGACTATTTAACCCAGAATTTGCAGTAGCTATCTACTACGATCTACTGAAAAATCTGGGTTTAAAACTCATCTGAAAATAAATTTTCATACGCTCTTTATCACAAAATATGTTTTGACCATAAAAAAATATGAAATATCATACGCTGTATCGACATTTAGCCGATAATACTTTAATTTTTTTATATTTAGTGCAATTTATTAAAACACTTTGAAAACAGTTTATCTACAACACTCATCATTAAACAAGACACTTATAATACAACATCACCAACTTTCTCTTCCCAATATTTCACAATCTTATTAGGAAGAATATGTCCGGTCATCAACTAATCTCTTCAGCCCTCATAACATCACATTATCTCTGATATCAAAGCACAGCTTTCCTCTAAAGTTATTAATAAAGTCACCGATACTATTAGCATAAATACAGCTGAAAACTTCACAGACAATTTGTGCTCCGTACTAAGTCCTTCGATTCATAAATACGGTGGCGCAATTATTCACTCAGGGCTTAGTGCTGACTTCGGCGAGCTCAGTCGAGTCGAGTGAGCGCTATTAATAATTCTCACTCTAAGAATATGTAATTGCGAATCGAAACACTAAGTAATAAAACCTTACT
>WTBG01000329.1 GCA_013139225.1 Deltaproteobacteria bacterium | reverse complement strand
CTTCTTCTTTCTTGTGCCGTATGGAAATAAGTTCTTCTGCCTCTGCCAGCCAATTAACAATGTTAAGGAAAAAGTCTTTATTGCCCAAAATAGTAATATAGATGTTCCTGGCAAAATCAGAATCTCCACAGACTACAATCCTTCCTTCTGGGACTTTCTTTTTATCCTTTTGCTCTTCAGATCCTTTTGCTTCAGCCCCCCCTTTTTTAGCTTCATTATAAACCTCAGCAATTGCTACTACAGATATGGGTCCTTTCTTATCTTCCCATTCCTGAAAATAAACTTCGCCCTTTTTAATACTTTCCCTGTCAGTTTCTGCCCAGCTTTCAGGGGTTGTTCGAGCTAACGGCTTTACAGTAACTTTATCATGTTGCGGTGGGTCTATCATTTCTACAGAACGAACAAGAGGAAATACAGTAGCCGCATCGAAATTTTGTGTAATGGGATGTTTTCTATAGTAAGGAACGACAGGAGTAAAGATATCGCCAGCAAACAATTTACTCTCCTTATCAACGACCATATTTTCACCAACAAGGATGTCATATTCTTTCAGGTAATTCACCAGGTTGGGAACAGTATAAGGATCAATCATATAGAAAACCTTTCCACCTTTTACAATATAATCAGAAATAGCCTGAAGTTCAATTGGCAATAAGTCTTCCCTGGGTCCGCCAACGACTAAAACAGATGCATCCTCAGGAACTTTTTCTTTTCTTAAGAGTAGTAAACTCCTGACCTTATATCCTTCCGTCTCTAAGGCGGAACAAGCAATGCTATACCCCTCTCTCTCATCCATATTGGTGCAATCACTTTCTCCATGCCCTTTAAGAAAATAAACAACCTCTTCTTTTTCCCGAGTTACACTGATGATACCGTTGGTGATATTTTCCTCTGTACAATAGTTGTAAGTTCTCCTCTTGCTCCGAGATTCTACGACTATAGCCCCATAGCTGCTAACTCTCTATTCTTTGGCTCTACCAGGGTTCTGGTTTAAATTGAAAAACTGATAACTGATTTTGCCTGTTTCATCTCTGTACTGTTTAAGAAGATCTCTAAATTCAAAAATCTGGTCCCTCTGATAAAAAACGATGATGCTAACCTCTTCATTCAATGCCTGCAACACCTTTTTGGTTAATGGAGAAAGCGTAAGCATCCCCTCCTCAGTAAGATCAAACCGTTTATTGTGTCTGGCAGAAATAACCTCAACCAACCCAATAATCACAAGCAAAACAGTCACCGTTATCAGCATGTTTAACCCAGATTTGGTCGACTGCCGACTAAAATAGGCACTCAGATGTTCAAAGCTTACCGCAACATAGATAAGAAGACATACCATCCCAACAAGCAAACCAATGGCAGCATAAGTAAGCAGGCTATCCACTGTAAGATAGATAACCAAACTTGCCAAAATAACCACCACTGATAGTAATCCAAAAACATTAAGAAATATTCTCACCGCAATCCTCTCCATCGCCTGGATTCCAACGACCTGAGTGTTAGAAACAAAAAGAAAAAGTTAAAAAGTATGAAATAGATAATATCTTTAGTATCGATAACTCCTCTAACAAAATTATAGAAATGCTCAAAAAAAGACAGATGATGAAGGACAACCGCCACAGATGGGCTTACCGCTGCCTCATTCCAATCGATAAACCAAAAGGTAATAATAATCCCCGAGGTAACCAGAGCTGCTACAATCTGATTCTCAGTAAGGGAACTGACCATTATTCCACAGGAGATAAAAGCAGACCCAAGAAGAAACATGCCCAGGTAACTGGCAACAAGAGGTCCCAGCTCTACCTGATATACAATGGCCAAAAGGATAGGATAAAGAACAGTGAAACCCAGCATGATAGAGAATACCGTCAGGCATGCCAAATATTTCCCCAGCAGTATCTCAATATCTCTAAAAGGGTATGTAAACAGAAGTTCAATAGTTCCCAGTTTCTTTTCTTCTGAGAAGAGCCTCATGGTCAAAAGAGGAATAGTAAAAAGTAAAATGAGCCTTATATCATGAAACAGATACTGCCATAATCCTTCCTGAACACTGGCACCGCCCCACAATACGAAAAGAGCTAGATCTGTATAAAAATAATATCCTGCTAAAACTAAAAAGACTGCTAAAATTACATATGCAATTAGAGAAGTGAAATAAGATCGCAACTCCTTTTTAAAAATAGGATAGAAGTTCATCTTCTACGTCCTCTCTTCTTTAGTTAGCTCGATAAATATATTTTCCAAACTCAACTTTATCGCTCTCATTTCCACAAGCTTCCACTTATTGCTGTATACCATGTAAGAAAGCTCACCGCTTATCTCCTTCTCTTTATCAGATTCCACCTCATAGGAAAACACACCAGGAGAAGCCTCCCCTTTTTCTAATACATTAATAACACCTTTAATTGTCTTTAACTTGTCCTTTATCTCCTGCTGAATCCCTTCGATTTGAACCAATGTTTTAGATGTCTTCTGCAATTTATCCGTAAGATTTTCGGGTGTATCAACTGCTGCAATCTTTCCCTCATGTATGATGATTACCCTGTCGCAGGTCATGCTTGCTTCGGAAAGGACATGGGTACTCAATATAATCGTTCGTTCTCCAGCAAGATTTTTTATAAACTGTCTTATTTCAACAACTTGCTTGGGGTCAAGTCCAATTGTCGGCTCATCAAGAATGAGTACCTCGGGGTCATTTATAAGCGCCTGAGCCAAACCTACCCGCTGCCGATACCCTTTGGACAAATTTCCAACCAAACGCTGAGAAACTTTTAGGATTCCACATTGCTCCATAATCTCGCCAATTTTCTTTTTTCTTTCTCTCTTTCCCATCCTCTTTGCTTCAGCTACAAAGGTGAGATACGTTGTCACTTTCATATCAGGATAGAGGGGGACTGTCTCCGGCATATATCCTATTCTTCTACGCACTTCTATTGGGTTCTTGATAACGTCATAGCCCGCCACTTTGGCTCTACCACTAGTAGGAGGGAAAAAGCAGGTCAGAATGCGCATCGTAGTTGTTTTCCCTGATCCATTAGGTCCCAAAAATCCAGTAATCTCACCCTTCCCTATCGAAAAGGAAACATCTTCTATCCCTCGAATCTCTCCATAAAATTTAGTTAAGTTTTCAACTTCTATCATCAGTCAATCCTTACAAGACATCATAATAATAATCTGGAAATCGAATATTATCCCAGAATTTACAGTAGCCATCTACTGCAAAATCTGGGATTATTAATAGCACAACCTATTGTCAAAGGTAAACCACTTTTATTGTTTCGCGGGTGGTAATTTACTTCATTAATTTTTTGAAGTTCCTCGATTTTTGGAATTCAGAGAATAGTTTTTCAGCATCTCCTTTCTCTATAGCATCTTTCAACTCATTCAGATAGTCTTGAAAGAGTTTAATCACCGGGATCAACTTATCTTTGTTCATCAAAGCAATATCCCTCCACATTTCTGAATGACTGGCTGCAATGCGAGTAAAATCCTTAAAACCACCGGCAGAAAAAGAGAAGATGCTCTCTTCAAAACCTTCTATTTTAAGTAAAGAGTTAACCATACTGTAGGCAATGATATGAGGGAGATGACTCACGGCAGCAAGAACTTCATCATGCTTCTCAGCGTCCATACATACCACTGTTGAACCAACTCGAGTCCAGAGTTCTTTAACTCTTTCTAAAGCTTTTGGGTTAGTGGTTGCAACAGGAGTAATAATACATTTTCTGCCTTCAAAGAGAGTAGGAAATGATGCTTCAAAACCAGAATTCTCTGTGCCAGCTATAGGAT
Source organism: Deltaproteobacteria bacterium (assembly GCA_013139225.1). Taxonomy (GTDB): domain Bacteria; phylum Desulfobacterota; class WTBG01; order WTBG01; family WTBG01; genus WTBG01. Next base: position 5,886 of record WTBG01000329.1, on the reverse strand, counting down.
GACTTCCAACAAAATAGAAAGAATCAGAGATGAGTTCCTCTACCCTATCAACGATCTGCTTTTTCACACTGCCTACGTCCGTAACAATGGTTTCCTTTCCTAAAAAAGGAATCATCTTTTTGATCCAATCGATTATAATCCCTACCGGAGTAGCAACAACAATTAAATCAGCTTTACTTAAGGCATCATCTACCTGAACAGAATACCCATCAATAATGCCTTGATCTTTAGCACGTGCTAAACGTTCCTCACTCCTTCCAATACCCAAAATCTCACCTGCAAGATTCTTCTCCTTAACAGCCTTAGCGAGAGAACCACCAATCAACCCTAATCCGACTATAACCATCCGCTCAAAAAGAACACTCATTTACCCACCCTTTTCTATAACCCTGCTAATCAAAGTGATCCTAGATACTTATTAAAATCCTAAATCCGAATATCGAAATCCGTGCGAAGCTTCCCGCAGGGATCAATACGAAAACAAATTCAAAATTCGAATCTCAAATGTTCAAAACCCTTTGTTTTATCACCATTTGAATTTTGGTCATTCGGGTTTGTTTCGTGCTTCGTGCTTCTGATTTCGTATTTTGAATCTAATACATCTACTTGTTGCTTCATATTCAGCATTCAGCATCCAGCATCCAAAAGATTAATCCTGCAATTCTTAAATCCCTGAATTCCTCAATTACTCTATTCCTGCTTGCGAGATACAACCTCCTTCAAGGCTTTTATGAATTTCTCATTTTCTGCTGGTAATCCTACAGAGATTCTCAAATAGTTGTGCAAACCATATCCTGTCATAGTCCGAACAATTACCCCTTCTTTAAGAAGGGCTTCATAAACACCCAGAGCATTTTCACCAATCTTAATGAGAAAGAAATTGGCCTGGGTAGGTATATATTCAGTTCCCAACTTATCAAGTTCGCTATACAGATAGGTTAAGCCATCCTGATTATTGGCAAGAGATTTTTTAAGATGTTCTTCATCATCCAAAGCAGCAAGTGCTGCTTCCTGTGCTAATGAGTTGGTGTTAAATGGTCCTTTAATCTTGTTGAGGCAACTGACAAGGTAAGGTTGTGCTATACCATAGCCTATTCTTAGACCTGCCAGTCCGTATATTTTTGAGAAGGTACGAAGAATAAACATTTTCTTGCTGCTGCCTAAATAGCTAAGAAAGTCAGGAAAAGATTTATCAGTAGCATATTCACCATAAGCTTCATCCAAAACCAGTATGACATCCGATGGCACCTGCTCTAAAAACTCCTCAAAATCCTTTTCTTTAACAATCGTACCGGTCGGATTAAGGGGGGTATTAATAAATATCAATTTAGTCTGCGGGGTGATGCGGTCAGCCATGGAGGAAAGATCGTAAGAGAAATTCTTCAGGGGAACCCTAACCTCCTTACCTTCGGCAGCCACCACCACCATCTGATAAAATGAGAAAGTAGGATCACCCATAATAACTTCTTCACCAGGCAGGAGAAAGGCCTGAGCTATAAGTTGAATAATTTCATCTGAACCATTCCCTAAAAATATCGAATCACTTTTCACCCCTAATTTCTGGGACAGTTTTTCTTTTAAATAAAAACCATGTGAATCAGGATAGCGGTTTATACCATTTACGGAAGCCATAATGGCTTCCACTGCCTTCGGTGAGGGACCTAAAGGATTTTCATTGGAAGCAAGTTTTACTGCCTCTTTAATTCCGTACTCTCTTTTCAATGCCTCAATAGGCTTGCCAGGTTGATACGTACCTATTTTTGCAATGTTTTCTTTAATTAACCGTTTCATTTAACGCAAGGGGAAATAGCAATGAATCTTTTAAGAAGGGAAACTTAGACTGGTTCATTTTAAGTTTTTGACTCGCTTTTTGGATAAGAACCAAGAATTTTTAAGAACTGGGCAGTATCCTTCACCTCATCAAGAGCCCTGCTAACATTTTTATCATTGGTGTGGCCTTCAAGATCGATAAAGAAGATGTATTCCCATGGTCGTTGTCTGAAGGGGCGTGATTCAATCTTGGCAAGATTAATTTTATGCTTGGCAAAAGGCTTGAGAGTCTTGTGAAGAGCACCCACTCCATCCTTAACCGATAACATAACAGAAGTCTTGTCCTCCCCGGTACTTCCAGTTGATTTTTTGCCAATCACCCAAAAGCGCGTAAAGTTTTTGGGGTTATCTTCAATGTTTTTGAAAATAGGCTTAAGACCATAAAATTTAGCGGCAAATTCTCCAGCAATAGCAGCAATCTTAGGATTTTTTGCTGCAGATTGAGCGGCTTTAGCCGTGCTAAAAATTTCCAATACCGGAATATCGGGAACATTTCGTTCCAGCCAATTGCTACACTGAGCAATCGCCTGGGAATGTGAGTAGATTTCCTTAATACCCTCCAGCTTTCCTTTTTTTGATAAAAGGTGGTGTGAAACTCCCAGAAGAATCTCAGCAGAGATTTTTAATAGAGAATCAATGAACATATCCAACGTTGGATTAACTACTCCTTCTGTGGTATTTTCAATGGGAACTACTCCATAATCAGAATCGCCTCGTTCTACCATATTAAAAACGTCTCTTAAGCTTCTGCTTTGAATAAACGTTGCTGATTGACCAAATTGCTGGATGGCAGCGATATGGCAGAATGTTGCTTCAGGACCCAGGTAAGCCACTCGAAGTTCATGTTCAAGAGAAAGCGAAGCAGAAATAATTTCTCTAAATACCGGCCTTATGGCACTGCTGGGAAATGGTCCTTTATTAAGTTTTGCAAGCTTTTGGTAAATTTTATGCTCTCTGTCAAGCACATGGTAGTCACTTTTGGCTTTCTTCTTCACCTTCCCAACTTCCAACACTACAGAAGCCCGCTCATTGAGCAGTTCTAAAATCTCTGCATTAATTTGATCAATCTTCTTGCGCAAACGCTCTAAATCGTCTTTCTTCTTCAAGGTGACACCTCAATATTTAATAGTTAGAAAATTTTTCTTTTGCTAATAATTACGGTGAATATAGGATGTGGTGCAAACGATAAAAATGATACTGGATACTGGTTTCTGGATGCTAGATATTTCAAGGGATACCAATATATGAAACCACAAAAAAAATCAATGTTTTTTCTTCGTGCACCTTCACCTGCCCCGTTAGAAAGAAAGTAGGGAGCATCTACGGAATGTGTTTAAATACAAATCGCAAACATACACAGAACCTTGTTAGTAGTCTAATGGGGTGAGCTTCGTGGTTCCTTTTTGTTTTTTACCCCGAATCACGAACTTCGTGGTTCAAGATTTATCATCAGATATTGACAAAGCACGCTGTTAGCAGTATGTAAAATGAAAGAGCTTCTTTCCAATCCATATTAATTATGAAATACGCGATTATTTCAGATGTACACAGCAACCTGGAGGCATTCCAGGCAGTATTAGAAGACCTCTCCAAGGAGAAAGTTGATCAGGTTTTTTTCCTGGGAGATATTGTAGGATATTGTGCCGATCCCAATCCGTGCATAGAAATCTTACAAGGACTTACCACAATTGTAATTGCAGGCAATCATGATTGGGCAACGGTGGGATTAACAAAAACCTCTTATTTTAATCCTTTAGCTAAAGTTGCAATTGAATGGACAGCAAGGAAGATCACACAGAGCCACAAGGAATTCCTAAAAACACTTCCACTAATTCAAACCCGGAATACCATTACCCTGGTCCATGCGGCTCCTAACCAACCTGAGAAATGGGATTATATATTCTCTCTTCAGGAGGCTTCGTTAAGTTTTAACTATTATGACCATCAAATCTGTTTCATTGGCCACTCACACAGGCCTATCGCTTTTGTAGAAGATGAAGAACGTAGAATCTCTATTCTTATCAACACTTCTTTTACCCTGCGTGATTCTCACCGTTACATTATTAATGTAGGGAGTGTAGGGCAGTCGCGTGATGGCAACCCCCGGGCTGCATATGGAATCTATAATACAGATGATGTTCGTTTTACTCTTAGAAGAATTCCCTATAATATTGAACGCACACAGAAAAAGATTATGGACGCAGGGCTCCCTCCCTTTTTAGCTTCAAGGCTTGCTTCAGGAAGGTGAAAACATTTGGAAGCAATTGATTGTTTCTACAAACTTCAACGGGCAATTAACATGCATCAACAGATATTATCTAGTACTTAACCTTTTTTAAGAATAAGCCCTGTGGAGGAGCAGTGATCCCTGCCCTGCTCCTGTCTTTGGATGCAAAGATATTTCTGAATTCTGCAACTGTCATACTTCCTTTTCCCACCTCAATCAAGGTACCCATGATATTGCGCACCATATGTCTGAGGAAAGCACTGGCTTCAATAGTAGTTACAATCCATCCCTTCGCACGTCCTCTTATGGTAAATCTCATAATCTCTCTTTCTGAAGAAAGGCTTGCACTGCCGGTTCCCTGAAAGGAAGCAAAATCATGCAGGCCGACAAGACATTCCGCCGCTTTTCTCATCTCCTCCAAATCCAGTTGATAGTGCATCTGCCAGGAAAATCTTCTGCAAAAGGGAGAAAAGGTATCACCTCTCCAGATCAGGTATTTGTAGACTCTACTTTTGGCACTATAACGGGCATGGAAATCAGCATCTACTTCACTGAGCTCTTTAAGTACAATGTCTGGCGGGAGAAGACTATTAAGCCCCTTTTTTAACAATTCAGGTTCTATTTTAGAATTGGCAATAAAATGGGCTACCTGGTTTAGAGCGTGGACGCCTGCATCTGTCCTGCCCGAACCGGCTATCCTTGTTTGTTGATTGAGGATAATCCCCAGTTTCTCTTCAATGACCCCCTGAATAGTCGGTTCACTCGTTTGTATCTGCCATCCTTTGTAATCAGTCCCATCATAAGCAATAATAAGTTTAACATTTCTCATGAGATACTAAACAGGCAATTGCGAAAATAGATGTAATGGCCAGAATTAAAAAATCAGTTTTCGTTTGTTTTTGGACTGTGGACCGCAAACTGTAGACTGCGGACTGTTTACCCTACCCCCAAAAACAACCATGCACATCATCTTTAAGTGCGTTAATTACGTCATTCAAAGATTTAAGTTCTTTATAAAGATTCCACTTCCCTGAAGCTCTCATCCAGTAAAGCTTCCAGATACCAGAGGATTTAACAAAAACTATTTTAGCTACCAGATTACGTGTCCAGGGGTTATCCGATCCATCCCAAGGTAGTCTGGTTTCAATGAGGGCATACCCTCCCTTAGTCTTTTCCACCACACTCTTCACCTTATCAGGGAACGGAGATTCAAAAGCTTTCTCAAGTCGCTTAATATCAAACTCATTGGGATGACTCATATAATCTCCTCTCAAAATCCAGACCTTTCCTATACCACATAATGGTCTTTGGGTAAACCATGTTAGATAATTTTGATACGATTTAGGGTTCAGGGTGGATGGACAGAAATCAGAGAGAAGGTAATAAGATGCGCTGGATACTTGATACTTGGAGATAGGATGAAAACACGAGATTCGAAGTGTGAAACAAAAAGATAGAAGTTTTCCAAAATACAAAAATTAGACAAAGAAAAATATATTTTCTTCGTGCTTTGTGGTTAAAAGATAAACCCCATTAGAAAGTTTAGACTGTTTTAAAATTCACCGTAAATAGCGAGATCTTTTTTCTAACGGGGTAAAACTAAATTTTCTTTCGTGTTTTTTGTGGTTCAAGTTCCCCTTTATAAACTACTCCAAGCTTTTTTAAAAATTTGACAATAAAATGTCGGTGGCAGGCTTTACCTTTTGCGTTACAACTACAAATCAATACTATCCTATCCCCTTCCACTACAGTGTCCCATGTGTGTCTTTGATCAATATAGCTCTTCTCAAGGTACTCAAAGTACGCCTTTTGAAACTGATCTTCAGTTA
>WTBG01000346.1 GCA_013139225.1 Deltaproteobacteria bacterium | reverse complement strand
AATACTAGAACAGCTTAAATACCTCTCCTCTTTCCAGCCATTTTTCAGTCCGACAGGCATAAATTCTATGAACCTCACCTGGCAATTACGCTCTTGGGTAAGCTGCGCAAAATCTAAAATCTCATCTTCATTGAATCCTTTCATGGCAACGACATTAATCTTAATTGGACTCATACCTGCTTCATTAGCTTTTTCAATTCCCCTAATGAGACTTGAGAGCTCCCCTCCCCTGGTGATTTCCCTGAAACGATCTGGTTTTAATGAGTCCATACTGACATTGACCCTTTTAAGCCCGGCTTCATACAATGGCTTGGCGAATTCAGATAATAAAATACCATTCGTTGTCATAGAAAGATCCTCTATTCCTTCCAATTTAGATAACCAACCAACAAGGTTAACGACTCCTTTCCTCACCAAAGGCTCACCTCCGGTAATCCTGATCTTAGTTATCCCTTCTTTCACAGCAATCCTGGCTATTCGTACAATCTCCTCATAGCTCAATATGTCTTCATGGCTGAGATGTGAAATGCCATCAATTGGCATACAGTAAATACACCTTAAATTACACCGATCAGTAATCGATATGCGCAAATAGTTAATATGGCGTTTGTAGTTGTCTATTAATTTATTCATTTTTATACTGTCTAGAGATTTCCTATTTCACAAAATGTTTTAGCGACAAAAAGATTTGGAATGATTAACACAATGATACTGGATCAAACATACTGGATTCCCGCTTGCGCGGGAATGACACGTTTTCTCAATCAGTTCTATCATTGTCTGTCATCCCTGCGAAACCTGTCCTCGACTCTGATCGGGGAGCAGGGATCCAGGAACTAATAGACAATTTGAGTATTGCAGATAAGCAGAAAACAAAAAATCCAACCACCATGTTTGGCGTTGGATAAAACATTTTACCTAGCATGACTTCCTTTCCAAATGCGGGAGGCATAGCCTTTTCAAACTATACCCTATCGACCATTCCCCCTGGAAGTTTATTCTTTAGGGTTAATATCATTAGAAATATTGCCCCTTTCTAATGAGCTAAATGGTTCGGAAACTATATTGTATTGTAGTTAAACTTTAGAATATTTAATCAAAAATGTCAAGGGGTTTGGAAGATTTATGTTATCTATCTTTTGGTACTCATTCTCTTCTCTACTGCCTTTGCATGAGCATCCAATCCCTCTATAAGAGCTAATTTTTTTGCTGCATCTCCAATCTCCAGCAATTCATCTTTCGAATAAGAGATAACACTCATCCTCTTTAGGAAATCATCTACTCCTAATGGGGAAAAGAACCTGGCAGTTCTGCCTGTGGGTAATATGTGACTTGGTCCCGCCAGATAATCTCCAGCGGTTACAGGTGAATAATTACCAAGAAAAACAGCGCCGGCACAGGTGATTTTCTTAAGAACCTCATTTGGCTCATTTACCATCAACTCCAGATGTTCAGGAGCAATCCTGTTGGCAAGTGCAACAGCTTCGTTGATATTATCAGCGAGAATCATAATTCCTTGAGCTTCAAGCGATCGTTCAGCAATCTCTTTTCTTCTTAGTTTCTTGAGTTGTGAAAAGATTTCTTTATTCACCTCTTGAAGAAAACTTTCACTCGTTGTGATAAGCATAGGAGATGCATTTTCATCATGTTCCGCCTGGGCAAGGAAATCCGCTGCTGCAAAGGAAGGCACTGCACTATCATCTGCTACAATCAATATCTCGCTTGGGCCAGCAAGCATATCCAATCCCACTTCTCCGAATACCAACCGTTTTGCTGTCTCTACATAAACATTTCCAGGACCAACAATTTTGTCCACTCTGGGAATGCTTTTTGTTCCATATGTGAGAGCAGCTATGGCTTGCGCACCCCATACCCTGTATATGCAGCTGACAGCCGCAATTTTTGCTGCAGCAAGAACATGTGACGAAACGTTTGGAGAAACCATCACGACATCTTTAACACCAGCAGCGCGCGCTGGAATTGCACTCATCAAAACAGATGAAGGATAAGGAGCTTTGCCTCCTGGAATATACAATCCAACTCTTTGCAAAGGGCGGACAATCTCTGCTACAGTTTCTCCCCCCACATTTATTTCTGAAAATCGGTTCATCTGTTTTTGATGAAACTGCTCAATCCTTTTTGCAGCGAAAGTAAGAGCATTTATCTCCTCTGAATCAAGGCTTTTATACGCTGCTTCAATATCTTCAGGATTAACTATTAATGTTGCTGAATCTAATCTTACCCCATCGTATTTTTCCGTATAGCTGAATAGAGATTGATCCCCATTTTCCTCTACATCTTTTAAGATAGTTTTAACAACCGCTTCAACATCAGCACTTAATTTTTTTATCCGAAACAAAACACTTTTAAAATTATCTTCAAAAGAGGAATCAGTAGTGCGCAATACTTTTATTTTTGTCATATCTTGTATCCTATTCTCCTACTCTCTGAATGTCAGCACCGAGAAGTGACAACTTTTCTTCTACGTGTTCATAACCTCTATCCAGATGATATATCCTGCTTATCTCTGTCCTTCCGTGTGCAACTAATCCTGCCAGGACCAAAGAAGCGCTGGCTCTTAAATCTGTAGCCA
>WTBG01000205.1 GCA_013139225.1 Deltaproteobacteria bacterium | reverse complement strand
GCAGAAAGGTAGGGGATGAGGCTAAAATTCTGCATCACAAAGCCAACGTGTTTACGGCGAAACCCTGCCAGACCATTATTGGATGAAGAGTACAACGCTTGGTCTCTAAAAAAATGTGCCCTGAAGACGGGTATATAAGACCTCCCAATGTAAGCAACAATGTTGACTTTCCTGAACCAGACGGACCGGTTATGGTAACAAACATGCCTTCTTCTACATTAAATGTAACATCTTTCAATGCGTCAACTGGTCCATCTGCATGGGAATACTGTTTTGAAAGCTTTTCAACTCGTAATAGCACTTTACATCTCCTGCATAATGGTGAAAGGCTCGATTTTCGCTGCCAGATATGCAGGTAGCAAAGAGCCTAAAATCGCAATTACAATTGACAGCAAAATCGACCACACCAGAAAAACTGGAACAGGTCGAACAATAATGCCCGCCAATTGTGGTCCCAGGATCATACCGGCTATAGTCCCGATTGCATATCCAAGTACACCCCCAACCAATCCAAGAATAGTCGCTTTGACTAGAAGCATTGTGTAAATGCTTGATTTGGGAGTGCCAATCATAAGGAGAATACCAATTTCTTTTTTTCGTTCATTCACATTCGCCCACATGAAGTTACCAATGGAAATACCCCCCACGAAAAGGATGATAACAAGAAAGATAAGTGACACCTTGTTCATCAGTCGATTAGTCTCGATTTGAGTAGAAACTATTTGCCCAATGGTGGTAATGCGGGTATCGGGAAGAATATTTCTGAGCTTACTCAATAAGCCGTCAGAGATTGCATTACAACATCCCATTATTTCGATAGCGCTTATTTGATGACTAATTCCCAGCAAGTCTTGGACTGTATGCAGGTGAGCAAAAATACGATCGTCGTCGACTATTCCGGTTTCAGGAAGTACTTTTGCAACGAGAAATTCACTGTTTTTGATTTTTATCTTGCTTCCCTCTGAAAGCCCTAATCGCATCGCTGCTGCAGAACCCACAAGACAATCATGCAAACCAAGAGAATCGATAGATTTTCTTTGAAGGCGTTCATCCTCAAAACCCTGGGATTGATTAAGTGGATTCGTCAGAGCACAGGTAGCCTGTAAATCATTACCTATAAGTCCAGCTGTTTGCCAAATTGGTTTAGATGCAATTTCACTTGCGGGAAGAATACCTGTCAGAACGATACTATATTCTCCGATTTTAACACGCCTGGTCATTTTGGGAGATAGATTATCAAGTCCCGGTAAAGTTGATGTTACGATCCTTTCCACATAGTCTTCAGGGAATGTAGGCGCATCTATATCTGCTGTGTAGTAGTCATCAACGCTTGCACCCTGGGGGAGCACCAGAATATTCGCACCAAGATTATCAAGATTGACTGCCACAGCCTTTTCCGAAACCACCGCTACGGAACGGATTCCGACAATAACCCCAATACCGAGTGTAATAGCTAAAAGTCCAGAAATTAACTGTGACTTTCGGTGCCAAAGCTCCTGCCACACTAAACTGTATATGTTCATATCTATTTTCCTTTCTGATTACTTGGCCCACACCCTTTTTTGCTGCCATCAGGACAGCATCCGCTTGCCTTTTTAGTTGCGGCCTGCACCAATTTCATAACCTCGACTGGACCATTAAAACTTCCCGTTATTCGTCTTTGAGTATTGATAACAGCAGTCACAGGCTCTGTAGAAAGTGTATTAACTTTTAGTTGAGCCAGAAATGAGCTTTCCTTTTTGTCGTCCATATCGATGGAAACAAAAACAGCGTTATTTTTCATCTGACTGCAGGCAGCTTTACAGGTGTCAAACACCTTTGCCCTATCCGTCATAGACTTTCGACTGGCAACAACGAAAACGGATTTATTTTCGCTTAATGCCTGAAAAACCTCTGCCTTTTTAGGCGATGGAATCAGTTGCACCAATATTTCAGGTGTTGCCCGATCAGCAGGCAAGCCACCGCCTGCCACACCGTTTGAGGATACTACCAAAATCAATGGTAATTGTGCTCCTGCCAAACGATACTTTTTGACTAACTGGCTGTTGGTTGAATCAGCCCGGTTCATCTCAATGACAGTTGATTTGGTCGCCTTTTTATTGGCTTGCTTTGCGATACTCACAGCTTTTTCTGCTCCAGTTACCCCAGGCTCGGTGACAACTAAGAACACTGTCTTGCCTTCTTTGTTAGCTTTTTCAATATCGCTTTGTACCGAAGCCCAGATAGTATTATAACTGGCTAATACAAGGACTCCCATCAATAGATAGTTAACTGCCTTTTTCATGCCTCCTCCACACTTTTGTAATTGGTTTAATATCTAAATTTTGTAACACTCCTCACTCTTCATTCCGGCAACACACTTTCCGTTCTTTCTGAAGGACAATCTTTCCTTCAATCTCTCACTAATCTCTTCAAAAGACTCTTCCGGCAAGGCTGAAACTGCCTCGAGGATGAGTTCCTGAAAACGATTTTTGGGGTTAATTAGAGAATAGTAGACCCACCTTCCTTCTTTTTCCTCTTTTAGAAATCCAGCACTCTTGAGGACTTTAAGATGACGGGAGACGTTATATTGATTCTCATTGAGAGAGTCCATGATTTCGCAAACGCAGAGCCTTGTGTTGGCCTTGTTCAATAACCAAATTGTTCTCAGACGGGTTCTATCAGATAAACCTTTAAAAAAATTTACAAATTCTTCCATTTTTATTTCTCCATAATATGCATGTATGCGCTTATTAGCATACGCAAAATATCAAATAAGTATTTAAATGTCAAACATTAAAATATTATGAAAAATGAACTTCAAATAATCGTTTGTTTAAACGAAGTTTTGTGGTATGTGTAAAAAATCGTTTTTAAAAGGCTCATGAGAAAAGGAGGTAAGTAGGAGGCATTGCTAGAGAATGATCGTTTTAGGTATTGAGTCATCCTGCGATGAAACAGCAGCGGCAGTAGTAAAAGATGGAAAAAAAATACTGTCTAATGTGGTTTCATCCCAGGTTGATTTTCACAAGAAATATGGTGGTGTTGTTCCGGAGATTGCTTCTCGAAAGCATGTGGAATCTATTGTTCCGGTTATTAAAGAGGTTTTGGGAGAAGCTAAACTTACCCTGGATAATATTGAAGGAATTGCAGTGACCAGGGGTCCAGGTTTGGTAGGGTCTCTTCTTATCGGAATTTCAGTAGCCAAGTCAATTGCCTACGCAAAAAACCTTCCTCTTATTGGAGTCAATCATCTCGAAGGCCATCTAAATACCATTTTCCTGGAAGAAACAGATCTTGAATTTCCTTTCGTTGGACTGGTCGTTTCAGGAGGTCATACCAATCTCTATCATGTCAGGGCTATGGGAGATTATGATTTTTTGGGACAGACGAGAGATGACGCAGCGGGTGAGGCTTTTGATAAGGTAGCAAAGCTTCTTGGTTTGGGATACCCGGGTGGAGCAATAATTGACAAGATGGCAAAGGATGGTAATGCTGCTGCTATAAATTTCCCTCGCGCCATTATTGCTAAAGATTCATTTGATTTTAGCTTTAGTGGTATTAAGACGGCGGTTTTGCACTATATAAAACGTCAGGATGGGGATATAAATAATGGTCATGCAAAAGATATTGTGGCAAGCTTTCAAGAGGCTGTAGTTGATGTGCTGGTAACTAAAGTTGTTCAAGCTGCCAAGAGATGTAAAGTGGATAAAGCTGTCCTGGCTGGTGGTGTCGCAGCCAACAGCCGTTTAAGAGAGAAAATGGCAATTCAATCTGAAAAAGAAGACATAGAGGTCTTTATCCCTTCCACTTATCTTTGTACTGACAATGCTGCCATGATTGCTTCTGTTGGTGACTATTATCTTGAAAAAGGCATTACCTCTCCCCTTACATTGAATGCCTCTTCCCGTTTACCACTTGGCAAACGCCTTGGAAACTCTACAACTTAAGCTGAGTTCAAGCTATGGATGCTCCTGTTTTTTTTTCTTCTTCTTCCAGAAGTAGAATAAAAGGAACAAAATGATTATTATAATTACAAATTGATTGTATCTCTTAATGATTGTTATGACAGCTTGCCAATTTTTCCCCAAAAAGTAACCACCGGAAATTAAAATAGCATTCCATACCATGCTGCTGAAAAGTGCAGCTAGTGTTGTGTGAAAGGTTCTCATATTGGATATGCCTGCAATAAGTGATATTGCTGAACGGGCTCCTGAAAAAAAACGGTTAGCTGCAATTATTCCAACCCCATAGCGTTGAAACCATTTTTCTGTTTGTAGAATCATTTCCCTGGAGAAAAAGCGATAATTCTTATTCAGAAAAAACTCTCTCCCATAGTGTTTTCCCGTAAAGAATAATACGAGGAATCCACCCATGCTTCCAAGAGTGGTTAAGACATAAACAGTAAGCAAATCCAGTCTGCCTACTCCAACTA
>WTBG01000053.1 GCA_013139225.1 Deltaproteobacteria bacterium | reverse complement strand
AATAATTGATATTTGTGATTGTGGAGGGGATGTTAGATTAGAACTTGGGGGTTTTTCGACAGTCTCAAACAGTAGTGTTAAAATGTGGGCCTTCTAATTGTTGAGAAACGGCGGTAGTATTAGGTCTTAGTGAGAGAACTAGAAACACAATATACGGGATTGTTAAATCAATTCAGTCTCTTTTTTTAAGATATCATTGCAAGATCAGATGTTTTGTTTTCTCAGTGGATAGTAAGGATTTGATCTCAAATCGACCACGGGAACTAATCGGAGAGCACGATGTCAAGAAGGTTTTCTATCGGATGCCAAATTGTGTCATTCATTTGATATGGTAGTTGATTAATTAAAACAGTACATGTCAGGTTCAAGTCAGCTAAATATACCAACCAGGCTTGACCAAGAGCACAACCGACATTAAACCATACTGTGCCAACCTTTCCATTCTCAATCCTCATTATACCTAGTCCGTATGAAATGCTTCTAACATTCGGTTGTATTTTTACATCAGGGATGAAAGTCAGCATTTGGTCGAGAGAAGTCTGGTCCAGCAGCTTGCTACCAAAAAGGGCACTTGCAAATCGTGCCATATCTTCTGCCGTAGAATATAATGCACCAGTAGTCCATACCAGACCGGAATATTCATAGGCATAAAGAAATGAAATATTGATTGGATGCTCCCATACCATTAGATATGGACAAGCGATTTCTCCAGCAATGGTCTCTGCACCTTGCATAAATATCTGACTGAGGTTTAAATGTTCAAATATGCGGCTGTGAAGCTCTGTAAGAACTGAAGAATTAGTTGCTTCTTCAATAATCATTCCAAGCAGAATATAATTAGTACTGGAATAATGCCACCCGGTGCCTGGAGCAAAATATGGCTTACATACAAAATCCAGTGCTTCTTCATGTGTCCATTCTTTGTTTGGATATAATAAGATTAAAAGATACATCAAAGGATTCTTTGAATAATCGTAAATACCGCTTGTGTGGTTAAGCAGTTGGCGGATGGTGATTTTATCGTTGATGCGGGTCGAGTATTTTTCTGGCAAATCGAGCCAGCTACCGATGGTATCATCAATGTTGAGTAACCCTTCTTCACTAAGCTGAAGAATAATAGTAGCAATAAAGGTTTTGGTTATACTGTAAATAGGGAATACTGTGTCGGGTTCTATTTTATCTAATGTTTCTATATTGGAGTAACCACTTGTACCCAAAAATGTTTCACTATCAAATATTATTGCGGCTGATACACCTACCAGATTGAATTTTGATCTGATGTTTTCAACAGCCGTCTGTAGTTTTTGAGCAAGTGTTGAGCTGTCCAGTGCATGGGCAGTCCCGCAGAAGTTCAAGGAGAGTATTGTAACGGGTTGAAAAAGCAGCAGGTGAATTAAAAAGGCAAACAGCAATAGTGATTTATTAAACGTTTTCATAATGTGACCACGCAAATAATTTTAAACTATTACCCGATAATTGCAATTGCTTAAGCGGAGTAATAGTATATTGTTATTAACATCAATGGTCAAGAGTTCAAATCTTTTGTTTCGCTTATTTGGAATACTCCAGTTGTCTACTAGTTCCTGGATCCCTGCTCCCCGATCGGAGTCGAGGACAAGTTTCGCAGGGATGACAGACAAGGATGTAACCGATTGAAAAAACATGTCATTCGCGCCCCGTATCAAGTACGGGATAAACTCCAGCGGGAATCCAGTATTGTTAATAGTTTCATCAGGGCAATCTAACTGGAGTTTTCCAAATAAGCAGATCTTTTGCTATTGGCAGCAGATGTTTTCAGATATATGGATATAACAAAGAAAAAGGCAGAGCCAGTTATGACTCCGCCTTTCTTGAGAAAATTATTCTTTGATGAATTTATTCTCGCGCCTCGCCACTTTTTTAGAAACCCATTTCCACAAATTCCAGCTCAAAGGGCGTTTCTACTACAATTGTGTCACTATCAATGATAATATTTTGCAAACCCTGATAATCTTTCCCATGGGTTGGCATTGGATAGCTACCCCCTTCAACATAAACCGTTACTGTTAGCGTATAGTCACCATAGTCCAAACCCAACAGGTTAATATCTACATTATTGTATTCTGTAACTTCACCAAAATTGATATCTCCAATAGGGACATCAGAATTCAATATATATGAAGGAGCTACAGATATGGGCGGAGTGGTGTCATAGGGATAGAGGGCTAATGCTAATTTGTCAGGTATGCCCACAAAATCTGGTTGGTAGTGTATCTTGAAGCTGGTTTCCCCCTTCCCTAAATCCTCGACATTTCCACTACCAGTTTCGTCTGAGGGGACTGCCAGTGGAAGACTTTTAAAGAATGTCCACATAGCATCACTTGCAAAATCAGGCCACTCATGTTCTCCATCATGCTCACAATATTGAACAGGATAATCAACATCACACCCACCATATGCATCGCAGGTAGGATCAACACCCTCGTAAGTTTCTTCTTTCATACAGCTGTTTACCGTTATCCAATAATCGCGTGCAGGTCTAATCAGTCCCAGAGGAACAACCCTATCGTTGCTTCCATGTATCTGCATTACTGCGACCTGACCAATACAATTTTCATAGTCTAAAAGAGAACCTGCCACAGGAGCAATGGCCCTTAGCACATCTCCTCTTTCGCATCCAAGCGTATGGGTAAAACCAGCCCCAGCGCTGTGGCCCACTGCAAATACCTTCCTTGTGTCAAAACAAATTTTTGTTTCAAGCTCCTGATAAAGGTCATCAAAAAAGATTAGGTCGTTCTCATGATCCCATTGTGTTAGTCCAGCCTCATTTGGGAGACCATTAGGATATACTGAAATGGATTCCTCACCAACGACACTTAGAAAATCATAATACCCTTCGGTAAAACTCGTATAGTCTCCGCTAGCTCCATGAAAGGCAAAAATCAGCGGGTAAGTGGTGCGAGAACTATAATCTTCAGGAAGTTTCAAATAGTATACCCTTTCAACACCATTTGACATAATTGTTCTTCTGCCCGTGGTAAATCCACTATCGAATCCACAGCCAGAACTTCCGAAAAATAGTGCTAAACATGCAGCGATAGCAGTGAGAAAAATTGCCAGTATGCAAAACAATACCTTGTTAGCTTTCATATTACCCTCCTTTCATTATTGGTTACTAGTAATTGACAAAATTCAACATTCAAAAAAATAATTTAACTCTAAAATCAAAAAGAAAGATGGGAAGAAGGAATATTTTATGTTCCATAGTGTATATACATTTAACATATTGCAACCAATTAAAGCAAATAAAGAACATTATATTTTTATCAAACTTATATCGCTACTTCACTCTGTGTGCTAAAAATACTGCATTGAAAAGATATTTCCAGACACACCCCGATGAGGCAAATCCTGCACGTTTCATAAGCTTTAGGTATTCATCAAAATAAGCTGGGTTTATGCGTGCCTTACTATGCCCCTTATCTCCCATTGCTTTTATCTGACCTTCAGTAATCTCCACACCCATCTTCATAAAACTCTCCTTTATTCTGTATGTCTCAAGGTCATTGTAGAGACTTAAAAATTTCTTGCTCTCCGGTTGTATTGAACAACTGCAAACAAATATTCCTGATGGCTTAAGAAGTTGATATATCTCCTTAAAGAATGGTCTTCTTCTGTTATCTGAGAGGTAATGTAAACACCATGAGCTTACAATAGCATCAAATGAACCTTTTATACCATTAAACCAGTCAGTAGAATTAATATCGCTTTGAAGAAAGGTAATATTACTTTTGAATTTAGATAATCTCTTTTTGGCATTTAAAATCATCTCTGGGGAACCGTCTAAGAAGACAAAACTCGCCTCCGGATATTTTTTCAGAATCATCCTGCTAAAAGCACCTAAGCCACCTCCAATCTCCAAAAAGCGCGGTTTTGCTTTTCTAAAAGTGAGAAGGTTGATCATAATTTTTAGCATTTCACTCTTTTGGGGAACACCAAGCTTTTGCATAAACTCAAAGGTTTTAATATATTCTGCTGACCAGTAATTTAAATCTCCACCCTTAGTATACCTTCTTGCCATTGGTTACCTCTTTTTTGGATTCAGATTAGTCTTGATTCCCATTAGATTAAAAACATACTTCATGTTTAGACTCCTACTTACAAGATCAGCTAATCTATCGTACTGTTCTTCCTTGAAGGCATTAAATTCAAAAATATCTGCCCTTTCTGAAGAAGTCATTTTTCTTTTCTTGCTTATATTATTCAGGAACTTTCTCCTGAATCTATCGTTATCAAATATCCCGTGAATATAGGTACC
>WTBG01000267.1 GCA_013139225.1 Deltaproteobacteria bacterium | reverse complement strand
TAAAGGAAATATTTTGAAATTCGAAACACCAACCGGCCTCTTCATTGATAAGAAAATGAGGCTGTATGTTGTAGAAATGATTGCTGATAAAGTCAGTGTCCTGCGTCTACAAGATTGACAAACCCTTTTAGCTTCCTGTACATAGACAGTTAAGTTATCAGAAGTTGATGCTTGGTATTATCTTTCCTAAAACGTACCGTGTTTTTAAGTGACTAAATTTTAAATTGCACAAAGTAAATTTAAGTTGTAAACTTTAGTCATTTTAGGCACTCTATTTATACTACAACAACGAATTATCCCTGCGGGATAAAATACCAGGGTAATAGTCAAAACTGATCTAATTAATACTTGTGAAAGGAAATATCCTTGAAAAACTCATTTCTAAAAAATTTATGGGCATTCATCACATCCCTTAAATTAACCATAATCATACTGCTTATCCTATCCGTTACTTCCATTATCGGTACCATAATACCACAAAATGAATTACCTTATGTATATCTTAAATATTACAAACCTTCTACTTATAAATTGTTTCAACTCTTAAGTTTTGACAATATGTACCACTCATGGTGGTTCACAACCCTCCTGGCACTTTTTACTCTCAACCTCATCTGCTGCTCCTTTAGACGTTTCCCAAATTTCTGGAGACTTATAACCCAAAAAGAGAGAGACCTTGATGATAAACTTCTCCAGTCACTACCTCTTAAAAAGACGTTCCGTTTAAAAGAGTTAAGTGATCACACTAGATCCGAACTAAGTCGGATAGTGCAAAAGCACGTCCATAAACCAACTATTTTGCACACTTCATCTGATGCCTTAAGCCTTTTTGCCGGGAAGGGTAAGTATACCAGGTTGGGTTTTTTTATCACACATCTTGGGATAGCGCTGATTATCATTGGTGGTATTATTGGAAACTACGGTTACCAGGGATTTACGAATGTAGTTGAAGGAGAAACCTCTGATACTATAACCTTAAGGGGCACCACCAGGCAAAAAAAACTGGATTTCTCCATCCGTTGTGATGATTTCGAAGTCTCCTTCTACCAAGGGGGTCAAAGGCCAAAGGACTACAAGAGTAACTTGACTATTATCGATGGGGGGAAGGAAGTTAAAAAGAAGCTCATCGAAGTAAATGACCCTCTCTATTACAAAGGAGTTTATATCTATCAATCCAGCTATGGAACCGTTCCTGACCAGGGAAACGTTATTTTGAGTGCTGCACCCAAGGCAGATGCAAAAAAAGCCAGAAAATACAAAGTTGAAGTAGGGAAAAGCATTACCTTAGAGGATAAACGCTACGAAGTTAAAGTAATGCGATTCGTTCCAGATTTTTCAATGGGTAAAAATAATAAGGTCGTGAACCGCTCACAGGAAATGAGAAATCCAGCAGTACAAATAGCACTTTTCAAAGATAATATATTAGTCTATAAAAAATGGATTTTTTCAAAATTTCCAGACTTCCATGGATCAGAAAAAGGAGATTATCGATTTTCCTTTCTGGACTTTTCAGGAAAAGAATATACAGGTCTCCAGTTAACTAAAGACCCGGGTGTATGGGTGGTATGGAGTGGGTGTTTTTTACTGACATTGGGTTGCTATCTTTTATTTTTTATGAGCCATCAGAGACTATGGATTATTGTTGAGAACAAAAAGGGGGAATATATTGTCAATATGGCTGGCACAAGTAATAAAAATATGTTATCCTTCACTGAGGTGTTTGACCAAATTCATCAAGAATTAAAAAAAATAGGGAAGTCAATCCCTTAGATATAAAAGGAGAAACAAGATGAACAGTTCTTTTTTCTTAGGTATTACAACATTTATGTATCTTTTCACTATGGCTCTATATTTCTACTATCTCTTTTTCAGAAACAAAATATTGGGGATATTTATCAAAATTACTACCATCATAGGATTGCTGGCTCACACTACTGGTCTGGCGATGCGTTGGATAGAATCTTATCAATTAGGATATGGTCATATTCCCTTATCTAATATGTATGAAGCACTTGTTTCCTTGTCTTGGTGTACTGTTTTGGTTCTCATCGTGATGGAACGAAAATATAAGTCAGATATCCTGGGAGTTTTCGTATTTCCCATCATTTCAATTGCTATGGCTTATGCTTCCCTTTCTCCTAGTGTTAGAGATGAGATTGAACCGTTGATTCCGGCTTTGCAAAGCAACTGGCTTACCTATCATGTTATTACCTGCTTTCTAGGCTATGCCGCCTTCGCCATTTCTTTTGGCGCAAGCCTTGCCTATCTTATTAAAAACAGGAAAGCAAAAGCATCTTCAGAAGAAAGTTCGGGTTTGCTACCCGACTTAAATCTTCTAGATGAAGTCATTTATAAGGCTAATGCAGTCGGATTTCTGCTCTTAGGGATAGGTATAATTACGGGGGCAGTCTGGGCTAATTATGCATGGGGAAGTTACTGGAGCTGGGATCCCAAGGAGACCTGGTCTCTCATTACCTGGTTTATATACGCTACTTTCCTCCACGCCAGACTGACCAGAGGATGGAGAGGCAACAAAACCGCTATTCTATCCATTATAGGTTTTTGCGGAGTTCTCTTTACTTTCTTGGGAGTAAATTATGTCCTTTCAGGACTGCACAGTTACGCTTAGTTAGAAATCAACCAGCAAATCCTCTTCAACTCTTATAAGATGGTAAGAGTATCTGCTTGGCTCAGAGGGATATTTAATCATGAGCCGCTCATCACTGTAGTTATCAGTACTGATTCTCCCAGATAGTGCTAAGCAAAAATATTCTGGAAAAAGATAAGAGTAATCATTTGAAGCTTGCCCTCTCTCTTTTTGTCTTTGGATCACTGTTACGCAACCTTTCACTGAAGTGTGTTGGGATTCTGTAGATCACAAAGTTTTATCATCTCGTATTCTAGGTAGTTCCAGAAGGAACTACCAGAGTTGTGGTAAGAGTTACATTTCTTAACATTACAATTTGTTATATGATTTTTTTATATGAAGCGATATAGTTGCGCTATAATTTTACAACTCTATTTCCTGACCTTGTGCGCAGGGTGTATATCAAATTCGGTACAGACGCGCAAGGTAGATGCCCCTGTGATTGATTATGAAAACATGGTTCCCGTCCCAGGTGGTACATA
>WTBG01000109.1 GCA_013139225.1 Deltaproteobacteria bacterium | reverse complement strand
ATACCATTGATCAAGAGCACTGTAACCGTTGTGGAAATTGTGTGGAGAAATGCCCAACCCGGGCAATTGATCTTTCCAGGCAGGATGAAACAAAAAAACTTAAGGTGGGAGCAATCATCCTGGCTGCCGGGTTTGATGAATTTGATCCCAGTGAGTGGAGTGAATACGGTTATGGTCGCTATCCCAATGTGGTTACCAGTATAGAGCTGGAAAGGATTTTTAGTGATATTGGCCCCTATGAAGGGAGACTTGTACGTCCATCTGACAAAAAACCTGTAAAGAGGGTTGCCTTCCTGCAATGTATCGGATCTCGGACGCATGAGAGCAGCTATTGTAGTTCTGCCTGTTGTATGTATGCCATGAAGGAGGCAATGATTCTTAAAGAGATGGATCCTGAGCTTGAAATTACTATCTTCTACATGGATTTGAGAGCATTTGGCAAGGGGTACCACCGCTACTTTTTAAAAGCAAGGGATGAGCTGGGAATCAACTTTACCTGTTGCAGGGTTCCCACCATTAAGCAGAATCCGGAAACGGGCAATCTTTCACTTACCTTTTTGGATAAGGAGGGAAATTTACAGCTGGAAGAATACGATATGACTGTTTTGTCTATCGGCCAGAGGCCACCTAAAGGTCATGAACACATACTTCGGTTACTCGATTTGAGAGAAAATGAATGGGGGTTCTGCCAAACCCACCGTTTCTCACCAGTTGAAACAAGTAGAAAAGGAATTTATGTATGTGGTCCTTTCTCAGGGCCTCGGGATATACCCGACACCATTTGCCAGGCGACTGCAGCAGCGTCAGGGGTTGTGAATCTTCTGGAATCCACTTCGGATAAGAAAGATGAAGCTCAGGTTGACGTTACACGTGATGAAATAGTAAATCTGGTAGATGAGGAACCTAACATAGCAATCTTTATTTGTAAGTGTGGAGGAGAGATCTCTAGTATTATTGATATTAAATCCCTGGCCCAATCCTTAAAATTAATTCCAGAGGTAAGGGTGGTGGAAGAAGTCCCCTATCTCTGTCAAGCTGACACCCTGTCAGAGATAAAGGAGCAGTTGAGAGAACTCAAAACCAATCGGGTGATCTTCGCCAGTTGTGTTCCTTACGGTTATGAGCGAAAATATCAGCAGGTTGTGAGGGAAGCTGGCCTCAACCCTTCACTGATGGAGATTGTAAATTTGAGAGAGCAGGTTGCCTGGGTTCATAAGGAGGAGAAAGAGGAAGCACAGAAAAAAGCTTTGGGATTGGTGAGAGCGACAGTTGAGAAGCTTAGAAGGCAAGAACCGCTGTCATCTACGAGAGTTCCTATTAAACATCAAAAGGTACTGATCATTGGAGGCGGACTGGCAGGATTGGTCTCCTCCCTTTCATTGAGCCGGCTGGGTGTTGAGGTCTGCCTTGTGGAACAGTCAAATGAATTGGGTGGAAACCTTAGAGAAAAGAAATACAATCTTGAGGGAGATGAGCCCCAGGTTTTGCTCAAGCAGTTATTAGAAGAGATTAAGAAAAATGATTTAATCCAGATACATTTAGAGAACACGGTTATAGACATAATTGGACAGATGGGTGATTTTACTGCTACTATTGTAAGTAAGAGTGGAGAGAAAGAAACAATTGCTCATGGAGCGATCATCGTTGCAACTGGTGGCAGAGAGAGAAAGCCACAAGAATACCATTATGGGGAGAGCGACCGGATTATTACTCAAAAGGAATTAGAGAAAAAGATTGTTGAAAATCAGGAGTTGCCCAGTTCTGTTTTGATGATTCAGTGTGTGGAGTCAAGAGATGATAAGCGTCTTTACTGCAGCCGAGTGTGTTGTTCTCAGGCAATAGCCAGTGCCTTACAGATCAAAGAAAAGAGCCCACAGACAGAGATTGTCATCCTTTATCGGGATATCATGACCTATGGATTTAAAGAGGCTTACTACACCAAATGTCGGGAAAAAGGTGTAACATTTATTCGCTATTCTTTAGAAGATAAACCCCGAGTTACGCTTGAAGATGGAGCAATTAAGATAGAAGTGAATAATCCTGATCTTAAAAAAACACTTCGGTTTAGTCCCAACCTTCTTGTTTTAAGCCCCGGTATTGATCCTAATGATAACGAATCATTAGCGGATGTGCTAAATCTGAAATTGGATGAAGATGGCTTTTTTAAAGAGGCGGAAGTAAAGTTTCGTCCTGTTGATTTTTTGGTAGAGGGAATCTTTTTGTGTGGGTTAGCACACTCTCCCATGTTTATTGAAGAAACCATTGCCCAGGCGCAGGCAGCAGCTCAGAGGGCCTGGACCCTTCTTTCCAAGTCGTCAATTGAAGCAAGCCGTTTTGTGTCTTACGTCAATGAGAGAAGATGTTCTTTGTGTGAATTATGTATAGCTGCCTGCCCTTATCAGGCAAGGGTGAAAGACGAAGAAAATAGAAAGATTGTTGTGCGAGAAGCCCTGTGTCAGGGGTGTGGAGCTTGCGCAATGGCATGCCCAAATAGTGCTGCGAAACTGAAGGGCTACAGAGATGACCAGATGTTTTCCATGATGGATAGCTTGTTGTCAGTGGGGTGAAAAAATGTGGTATTGGAGTATTGGAATGATGGGTTTAATATACGTTGCGTGTTACGGGTTCCGCGTTAAAAGTTGGGAAAACCTACACTCGCAACCCGTAACTCGAAACTCGCAACAGGTTTTTTCCATTCCAACACTCCATCAATGAGCATACAAGTTGACTGTTAATGAGTTATTGGTGAGTAATAGTGTTGTCAATAGGAATTGAGGAGTGAAAAGATGTCTGATTTTGAACCTAAAGTGCTTGGCTTTTTTTGCAGCTGGTGTACCTCTACTGCTGCCGATCTTGCTGGAACCACCCGTATGCAGTACCCGGCTAGCATAAGGCCTATCAAAGTAATGTGTACCGGTACCGTGGATCCGGTCTATATCATTAATGCCTTGTTAAAGGGAGCAGATGCTGTATTTGTAGGAGGGTGACACCTCGGTGAGTGCCACTATGTTAGTGGCAATTATAAAGCCAGAAGGAGAATTGCCATATTGAAATCAATCTTTAGAAGCCTGGGGTTAGAGGAGAATAGAGTCTTCTTAAAGTGGATTAGTGCCAGTGAGGGAAGAAAATTTGCTGATTCAGCCAAGGAGATAACCGAAGAAGTGAAAAAAATGGGTCCCAATCCCATCAACAAGATCTGGTGGATTTGATGGAGAAAGATGAAATGGCGAGGAAAGTAATTTTGGATGTTAAAGAGGGTGACCTTAGCAAGACATTGAAAGATTTTTTTGCTGAACTACTTAAAAAGGGAAATCTTGATGCCTTGTTAGTTCCACTTGAACTTCCGGGCAAGGTAAATGTGGTGCCCACATTAGTTACAGATATTGAAAAGCTTGAATCTGTCCAGATTCTTGCGCCCATAATGCCGGTCAACACTGCACGGATTATCTCAGATATGACCAAGGTTACACCCAGCAATAAAAAGATTGGAGTGGTGCTCAGGAACTGTGAAAATAGAGCTCTCTTAGAATTGCTTAAGCTGAGACAGGCTTCCTTGGAGAACATGGTTGTTTTTGGTGTAGATTGTTTGGGAACATATTCAGTGAATGATTATTCTGGAAAAGCTGAGAAAGGAGAATTGCCTGCGGAGACTATCCTCAATCGATTCAAGAAAGGCGAGGAAGACGCTGACTTAAGACAATCATGCAAAATCTGTGCGTATCCCCTTGCCCAAAATGCAGATGTTGTCATAGAACTTATAAGCCATAATATCGAAAAAGAAGCAGGCATTTCTATTAATACAGATAAGGGTGAGGAGAGCTTAAAGGGAGTTGAATTGAAAGAAGATCCTGATGTAAATAAGCGGGAAAAGGCGGTTGAAGAGGTTTTATCGAAGCAGGCTAAGAAGAGGGATGAGTACTTTAAAGAAAATGCTTCACGATTTCAGGGCATCGAGAAGCTAATGTCTGTTTTTTCATCTTGTATCAGGTGTTATAACTGTCGTACAGTTTGTCCAGCCTGTTACTGTAAGGAGTGTTTCTTCGATTCACCTACCTTTGAAATGGAAGCTGACCGTTACTTAGGGTGGGCACAAACCAAAGGAGCGGTGAGAATGCCAAGCAACACACTCTTTTTCCATTTAACTCGCATGGCTCATATGGCTACCTGTTGTATCGGATGTGGTTTGTGTTCAGAGGCCTGTCCGAACAATATTCCTGTGGATGAAGTATTTCAACTTGCTGCTGCTGAAGTCCAAAAAGATCTGGATTATATCCCGGGAAGAAGTTTAGATGACGAGTTGCCCCT
>WTBG01000350.1 GCA_013139225.1 Deltaproteobacteria bacterium | reverse complement strand
GCTACTGCATAAACATTTCCATCGGGTGCACTAAGTGGAGTCAGCAGAAGAGTACCACCTTGCAAGTTCTTGGCATTACCCATGGAAGAGACCACTACATCGATTCGAGTACCCACTTTACTGAAGGAAGGTAAGGTAGCAGTCACCATAACTCCTGCTACATTATCAAGGTCTACCTTTGTCTTATCCACCACAATTCCCATTCGCTTCATCATGCTGGTTAAACTCTGAAAGGTAAACTCAGTCTTGTCGTCATCACCGGTGCTGTTTAATCCAACTACTAATCCATAGCCCATCAACTGGTTAGGACGCGCCCCTTTAATACCGGCAATATCTTTCACCCGAGCTGCCCACACATCAACTTCTGTACCCATCCATACACCTATAGCCAGAAACAAACAGATGGCAACAATTCTCTTCCTCACTCTATTCTTAACTAACTCGTCACCATGGTACATAAAGCTTTCCTCCTCTCACGAATCCTTACTAATTAGAGCGGATAAACCCAATCGAAGATGCGATGCAAAACACCAGGGCTTTGTTTGTCACTAATTACACCTGTTCCAGTGTATTCAATCCTCGCATCAGCTATCTTGCTTGAAGAAACAGTATTATCAAACTCAATATCTTCAGGACGAACCATACCGCTTAATATGATGAAGCGTTTTTCCTTTTCAATGGTAACCTCTTTTCTCCCTTCAACGATAAGATTTCCGTTAGGCATAACCTCTGTCACTTTAGCCGTAATGCTGGCAATCAACTTCCCACTGCCCGTAATCTTACCCGAACCGCTATGAGAACTCTTCGCTGAACTTTGAATCTCGGGCTTAAATGGATTTCCCTTACCCCAAAAATTATCAAGGCCAAAATCGAGGGGAGAACCAAGGAACTCGGTAATTTTTGCGATGATGCTGCTATCCCTAGAAGTCTTGGTTGAAACCTGCTGAGAGGCATTAGATAACTCATCAATCTCTATGGTCAGGATATCATTGATTCTCCTGGCTGTGTCATCCATATAAAAAGATGAACTTCTTTCTCCCCAGAGAGAACCTTCATAACGATAAAAGGATAAACCCTTTTTTAGTTCTTTTGCCTGGTCTTCAAGATGTCCTGAAACAGAGGCAGGTATCTCTACAAAACCTATGCCTCCGGATAAGGCAATTGCTGGCAGTAATATAATTCCGATACCAATCCACAGATAAAACACCTTCATCATTTTATACCCCCGACTCTTTTCTGTTTTTATTTCTTAAAAATCTATTGCTACTGTTCGCGAATCAACCACTCTGGCATAGACATCTTTTCGAGAATCGGTATTGATCACTCTCACCACCTCTCCCTTACAACCATTTTCACTCACAATGCCCTGAGTAGTAATTTTTAAAGTATCTGATTCAGCAACGATGGTTACCAGGTCACCACGTCTAACCATGGGTGGTACTTCCAGGAAATTAAGCTTTATAGGAAGGTTAGGATCTATTACTCTTTTCGTCCTTTTCCCTATTACCTCAAGAGGATCAGTAACCACATTGGCGGAAAGCTCTGCAAGATTCATCTTTTCCAAACGTATATCCCCTTCTGTAATAGTGTAATGCCTTCTTAATAGATGGTTGCTAACCACT
The DNA here is from genome assembly GCA_013139225.1 of Deltaproteobacteria bacterium. Classification (GTDB taxonomy): domain Bacteria; phylum Desulfobacterota; class WTBG01; order WTBG01; family WTBG01; genus WTBG01. The sequence goes on along the minus strand of WTBG01000350.1, from coordinate 1,192 downwards.
ACTTCTTTACTCACATTTATATGAGCATTAACCCAAAGTTTCCTTTCTACTCTCCCATTCACCATAAAAATTACTGAAAGATTGGCAACTCCCAGATAATCTTCCCTTTTTCTAGGAACAACTTCATAGGTAATTTCCCCTGTAGCCAGGACAATCCCCTTTGCTGGTGAAGTCTTGATAGTCACCTGTTTAAAATCCCAAGGCATCTTTTTATGAATGAACTGCTTTACGATTTTCTCTATCTCTTTGGGAGATATCTCAATAGATTCTCTTAGCACTTCAATCTTTTCAGGGAGATCCAGCGTCAGTGTCGTAGGGTCGATATCATTTTGCCTTATCTTCATCCCTATATAGTGTGTACTAATCTCTCTCATCTCACCCGGCTGGGGTGCCCTGCCCAGTACGATTGATTTTAATGCCTCCACCAGTTGACTATCTTCCCCTTTGATGTCAGCAATTTCACCCAAACTGATCAGTTTTGAATTCACTTTAGCACGCTCTGGAACCTTAACCACGGTTCCAGCCAAAACAAAGGGGCAATTCCAAGAGAGGAGTAAAAAAACCATTCCTGTAATCAAAACCCTTTTTATTCTAAGTACTATACTCATAATAGTATCACCTTATCTTAACGTTTAACGTTGTTTGCCATCTGTAACATCTCATCTGATGTCTGAATAGCTTTACCATTGATCTCGTATGCTCTTTGAGCCGCAATCATAGAAACCATTTCTTCCACTACGTTGACATTAGACATCTCCAGATAACCCTGCGAGAGGGTACCAAGACCATCCTCGCCCGGTGTGCCAGTTGTAGGGGTTCCCGAAGTCTCCGATTCCATAAACAGATTCTTCCCTATACCATTTAAACCAGCAGGATTAGCAAATCTTACCGTTTCAATTTTTCCTATTTCTGAAGGTGTTATTTCTCCAGCATTCATCACCGTCACTGTTCCATCTGGACCGACTGTCAGTTGAACGGCATTGCTGGGCACAGTAATTTGAGGTTCAAGCAAATAACCATCTGAGGTAACTATATTCCCATCCCCATCCAGCTTGAAGGATCCTGCTCGACTATATGCTATTTCTCCTTCCGGGGTAGTAATCTGGAAAAATCCATTTCCGTCAATGGCTAAATCAAGATTATTTCCTGTCTGTTTGTAATCTCCCTGTGAAAAAATCTTCGCAACGGATGC
>WTBG01000311.1 GCA_013139225.1 Deltaproteobacteria bacterium | reverse complement strand
CCAAAAGCTTTATTAAAGTCTTTTAAGGGCATGACAACTTTAGCCATGGTACGGTGTCCCCCGGCTATGCTGCTGTCCTGAAAAATCTTTTTTACCACTTCTCCCGCATTCTTTACATACCCTACATTTCTTACTGAGATCACTAGATTCTTCTGAAACAATCCAGAAATAACCGACCACTCAGCACCGCCTACCTGAAGACAGAAATCAGCTAAACGTGGAATAATGTCCTCCTGTTTAACCAGCCCCAGGTGAGAAAAGAGTACCTTGTCAATCAATTTCTGCTCTCTGAGCACCTTAATATAAGAACTCATCTCCTCAGGATTGAGTGAGGGGTGATCCATTCTTCGAATCAAATTATGATTAGCGATGGGATAGAGATAGGTAAAGGCATCAATATCGGCAGGATTCACTTCTCTATCCAGCATAAAAGTGTCTGACTTGATGCCATAAAGAAGCGCAGTTGCCAACCTCTGATTTATTTTAATGTCATTTGAGACGAAATACTCACTAAGGATGGTAGAGGTAGCCCCATACTGTACTCTAATATCTTTGAAAGAACACTCATAGCGTGCAACTTGAGGATGATGGTCAAAAATTATATCAGCTTTCGAGACATTCTCTCCAAAATAGGGAGGTTGTACATCAACCATGGCAAGCATAGAATAGTTATTGAGAGATTGTTGGTCTATTATGTTGCAATGAATATCCAGGAGTCGTATCATATTCAGATTCTCACTGCGAGTAACTTTACCAAAAGAACCAATGGGAGCTGTAACACGATTTCTGCCAAGTAAGGTTCTCAGGGCTATTCCGCTCGCCAGTGCATCGGGATCAGGGTCATGCTGGGTGAGAATAAGTATATGTTCTGCCCCTTTAGTAAGCTCAAGAATTTTATGGGTCCACTCTCTGTTACGGATATACAACCACTCTTGGCTTATCTCTTTTCGTAACTGGTCATTTATGTAAAGATAGGAGATATTAACCTGATGTAGTGGTGGAACTTCCCTACCATTGGTGATTAAAACTACGATGGGAACACTGTCACAGACCTTGAGAATAGATTGCAGTATATTCTCAAGTGTCTCCCTTTTGTCAGCTTGAAGGATGATCCTATCATCCGGGCTTATCAAAAGTTTCTGGTAGGTATCGCTTTTTAAAAGATCTCCGTAAACAATCTTTGTGTTTTTGTGAAAAACCCGTGGGAGAACCAACCTCTCTTTCACGAGCAGGATAACTTCTTCCTCTCCAAGTATAAACTCTGGTATTTGGTGAACTAAAAGTGAGGTTTCAAAGATGACAATATATCGCAAAGTGTATTAACCTCATAAACTTCATCACTGGTAAGAACTTAAATGGCTTGACGGTTAGCTTCGTATTCCCAACTCTATAAAACTCATCCAGAAATTTCAGATTAAAAAATTATTTTTATCCTTTTCATTTGGGATACTACACTCTTTCCTTATGCCGAACCACTTATATCTATTGCGGGCGATTAGATCATAAATATAATCTCGTACACGCTTTGGAACAATAATAATCAGCAGATACGATAGCTTCCAAGGGAATGGAAGTTTATTGAAGATTCTTAAAATTGCAGTAGATTTATCATGTACTCTTTTATTTTCTATGAGGTACACAGTGCTTACATCACTCATATCCAACCTGTAAGCTTCCATCATTTGTTTCCCCGCTTTAGATTGGTAGGGAGTGAAAAGAAAGATATTTTTTTGATCTCTCTTAAGCACAAAGTTCACCATCCAATTACATAAATTGCATAGGCCATCAAATATGATAAGTGGTTTCTTAGGTGTTGGTGAATAAATGCCGGTGAATTCATGCATGGAAGAGGGAACATTGTCCAATGTCAGTCTCTCTTTATACCTAACATAACTAAGAATAGTTTTTGTCTTTTTCTGTAAATGGTTCTTTTAGTACTCTTATTGCTACTACTTCACAAATAATCATAAGTCAATTGAATATTGGGGGTATGTTAACAGACTTAGGGGTTGACTTAGCGTTTTATATAAAGTAAAATTTCAATAAATTTAGTCTGTTATGAGATATAACTATTTATGATGTGGATGACATGGCTTCTTCAGATAAAAGGAAAATATTAATAAGGGAAATCATAGCCATAAGCTGTCTTACCCTTGCTGTTTTTATCGGTTGTTGTCTCATTTCCTACAACCCTTCAGACCCTTCTTTAAATACCGCGGATTCTTCTGGAATTGGGGATGTTAATAACTGGGGAGGAATAGTCGGTTCTTATCTGGCTGATGCATTGTTTCAATTAATCGGGCTGTGTGCCTTTATAGTTCCCATAACTATGATATGGGTTTCTCTTAAGTTCTTCCTTCTCTCAAAGATTAATATTAGATATCATATATTGTTAAGTTATTTCTTTTTCATTATTTCACTGTCAGTCATCTTTAGCCTGATATGGGTAGAACCCAAAATAAGAATAGCATCTTTTAGTTATGAGCTCAGTGGTGGTGGAATTTTAGGCAGTCAATTGGCTAAACTCTCTATCAAGTATCTCAATCGTCTGGGAAGCTATATCATATTTTTCTTAACAGGAATTGTGTCTTTGATTTTGGTTACTAATCTTTCTCTGCTCAAATTGTTTCAAGGTTGCAAAAGATTATTATCCTGGTTTTGGAAAGGCATAGTGTTTTTTAAAGCATTGTTGTTAAAGTTGATTGATATAGTAAAGAAGCTATATCATTACGCCCTGAGTTTAGCTGGAGCAACAGAAAGGTTATACAGCAAGTGGAAGATGAAGAGAATGCTGGCAAATAGAGAGAAGGAATCTCCTGTTGTATTACAGCCTTTATCTCCGGCTGAAACAATTAATGAGAAAGTTCGTAAAAGAACACCTTCTGACAGGCCTAAAGAAGTTGAAGAACTTCCTGATGTATCTGCAAAATATCAGGTTGCCCCGTTATATCTTCTGGACAACCCTTCCCAGAAAGTGAGTAAATCAGATAAGGAAGCTTTAAAAGCAAACTCTAAAGTTCTGGAAAGTAAGTTGGCTGATTTTGGGGTTCAGGGGAAAGTGGTTGACGTCCATCCTGGCCCGGTGATAACCAGGTATGAGTTAGAGCCAGCTTCTGGAGTGAGGATTAGTAAGATATTGGGTTTGACTGATGATCTTGCTCTGGCACTTAGGGCTCTTGGTGTCCGTATCCTGGCACCGGTTCCTGGTAAAGCTGTTGTGGGTATTGAGATACCAAACAAAGTTAGAGAAACTGTCTATTTTAGAGAGATTGTAAGCAGGGAGGAGTTTTTGAACTCTAAATCAAAATTGACACTGGCCCTTGGAAAAAATATTGCTGGGAAACCTGTAATTACGGACCTGGCCAAGATGCCGCATCTTTTAATAGCCGGTTCAACGGGTTCAGGGAAAAGTGTGCTTATCAATGCAATGATTTGCAGTATTCTCTATAAGTCTGCTCCTTCTGAGGTCAAAATGCTATTGATTGATCCCAAGAGGTTGGAACTTTCATTCTATGAAGACATCCCTCACTTATTGCATCCGGTAGTAACGGACCCCAAAGAAGCTTCTCTGGCTCTTATGTGGTCAGTGCGTGAAATGGAGAGGAGATATAAGAAGTTGGCCGAGAGGGGAGTACGAGATATAGATGGTTATAACCAGCAAATTGATGCTGAGTTGAAAACTGCAAAAGGACGTGATAAAAAGAGGGATGAGAATATTTCCACTGATTACGAAAAACTGCCCTATATTTTAGTGGTAATTGATGAGTTGGCTGATTTGATGATGGTTTCTTCTCGTGAGGTTGAGATCTCTATTGCCAGATTAGCCCAGATGGCGAGGGCGGCTGGTATCCATCTTCTGGTGGCTACCCAAAGGCCTTCAGTAGATGTTTTGACAGGAACCATAAAGGTAAATTTTTCTGCTCGCATCTCCTTTCAAGTTTCTTCAAAAGTTGACTCTCGCACTATTCTAGATGCTCCTGGTGCTGAAGGTTTACTAGGCCTGGGTGATATGTTGTTTCTGCCACCCGGGACCTCTAAGCTTTTGAGAGTTCATGGAAGCTATCTTTCTGAGGCAGAGATTAAGCGCATTACCAATTTTCTGAGAAAGCAAGGTAGTCCAGAGTATGATCAAAAAGTATTGGAACCGGGGGAGGAAAGAGTCATAGATGAGGACGATGATTACGATGAGAGATATGATGATGCTGTGGCTCTTGTTACTCAGACTAGAATGGCTTCCATATCCATGATCCAGAGGAGACTGAGAGTAGGTTACAACAGAGCAGCTAGAATTATCGAACGGATGGAAAAAGAGCGGGTTGTTGGTCCGAGTGATGGGGTGAAACCAAGGGAAGTGTTGGTAAAGAGGTTATAGAATAGCATATAGAAAAAACCCGAATTTGTTTATCCACAAAGCTTCAGTTGAATGCTCGGATAAAAATTAGTGAAATGACTGGATTCCCGCTTGCGCGGGAATGACATTTTTCTCTAAGACTGTGCTGCCCTTGTCTGTCATCCCCACGAAACCTGTCCTCGACCCTGATCGGGGAGTGGGGATCCAGGAAATAATATCCAACTGGAGTATTCTAGATAACCATTAACCAAAATTTTTAGCAAATTTAAGGTGTTTCTAAAATGAAGACCATAGCTTTAAAGCTTATTGTTGTTTTGTTCCTCTTGAGCTTTCTCTCCAGGTTTTCTTATGGAGATTCTCTGGATTCAATTATTTCAAACATTCAGCAATCCTATAATGCTGTGAGGGATTTTAAGGCTCACTTTGTTCAAGAATCCAGTGTAAAATCGTGGGATGTTGCGCAAGTGCAAAAGGCAGAGGGGATGGTATACTTCAAAAAGGAAGGTAAAATGCACTGGGATTATCAGAAGCCAACTCCACAGCAGATTATAAGTGATAGGAAGAAATTGTGGTTTTATGAGCCGGAGGATAATCAGGTTACCATTAGTGAAGTTGGTGCAGGTCTGCAGTCACAGATTTCTGCTGATCTTCTCAATGGGAAAGCAAATCTTAAACG
>WTBG01000172.1 GCA_013139225.1 Deltaproteobacteria bacterium | reverse complement strand
TTAAAAATCCCTTCTCCCCTCCATTGCCTTTCTCAAAGTTACCTCATCCGTATATTCGATATCTCCTCCGATAGGTATTCCTTGTGCAATACGAGTCACCTTAATACCAAGAGGTTTAATCAGGTTTGATAGATAAAGCGCTGTCGCATTCCCATTGGTTGTAGGATTAGTGGCAACAATTACCTCTTTCACCTGACCATTATTCAACCTTTCAAGCAACTCCTGAACCTTTATATCGTCTGGAGTAACTCCATCCAGGGGAGAAATAACACCAAACAGCACATGGTATTTCCCTTTAAACTCACCACTGCTCTCCAGAGCCATGAGGTCTCCTGGCTCTTCAACAACACAAATGATTTCTTTATCCCTCTTCTCATCTTTGCAAATGTTACAGGGATTTTCATCCGTGAGGTTGTAACAAACAGAACAGAATGTTATCTTTTCTTTTACGCTAACGATACTCCTGGCAAGATCATAAGCTTCCTCTTTAGAAGAACGAAGAATATATAGTGCCAACCTGGAAGCAGTCTTCCCCCCTACCCCCGGTAATTTAGCCAGCTTTTTTATCAACTGATTAATGGGCTCAGCCACTTTCGTCATAGAAAAACCTTTCCCTTACAACGTTAATCCTGGTGGTAGATTAAGACCACCTGTAATTTTACGCATCTCCTCTGAGACCATCTCCTGGGACTTTCTCAAAGCTTCGTTGACTGATGCAACTACCAAATCCTGCAGCATCTCCACATCGTTGGAATCAACCACTTCAGGTTCAAACTTGATAGAGACAATCTCCTGCTTACCATTAACAACTACTGTAACCATCCCCCCACCTGCAGAAGCCTCAATGGTTTTCTGGGCAAGTTCTTCCTGAACTTTTGCAATCTGAGCCTGAATTTTCTGGGCTTGCTTCATAAACGATCCTAAATTTTTCATTATTTACTATCCTCCTTCACTTAGTAATCAAATTCTCATTCTTTACTTCAACAATTTTCCCATTGAAAATAGATAGTGCTTCATTTATAAGAGCCTCGTCTAAATCTTCTTTAGCATTGCTCCCACTTCCATTTTCAACTTTACTTGATTCAACCGGTGGTTGTATTTTGTCTCCTTCTTTAAAGGAAGAAATCTTAAGATGCAACTTCCTTCCAAAAAACTTTTCGCAAATAATTTTAAGCTGCTTCTTGTTGTCATTATCCTTAGCACTTTCCAGAAAAACCGAGTTGAAAACAAAACCCAACTCAATTTTCCCCTCATCAAGGTGGAGAAGACATCCATGCTCCAATACCGCTGCAAGCATGGGTTTTTCCTGCTTGGCAAAGGCCAGAAACTCATTCCAAACCTGTTTCTGATCACCTGTAAAATCGCAATCCGGTATGGGAGCAGCGTCTTCTCTTATCTGCGGGGGATCATCTCCGCCATACTGAGTTTCTTTATACTCTACCTCCTTCACCCTTTTAGTTTTTCCATCTAAAAGCCTCTTTCCCAAATCATCCAGTTTCGCCAATGCATCATCTAATGGCAATAGGCGCTTTATGTAAACCATCTTCAGTAAAGCCACCTCCAGAACAGCCTGCGGCAGTGAAGACCTGTTAATTTCCTCTTCTGCCTTCAGCCAGACATCAAAAAGTCTTTGCAGTGTTTCTACCTTACTATCCTTTATCTGCTCCTTTAGTACATCGCACTCATTCTGGGTCAGTTCTACCAGTTGAGCAGGCTTTTTGCTAATTTTAACTATGATCAGGTTTCTCAAATGTTCTAGAAATGCCTGGTAAAACTGCCTAGTATCATAACCAAATCGAAATAAATCATTCACTATATCAAGGCACCCTTTTGCATCTTTATCCAATATTGCTTTAGAGGTTCTCACAAGCAAATCCTTATCAACAATCCCCAATACCTCAACAATATCCTCATCACTAATTTTTTCTCCTGCATAAGAGATAACTCTGTCCAATATACTCTGGGCATCTCTCATACTACCCTCTGCCTCTCTGGCAATCCATCCCAGTCCCTGCTCGCTGATTGCAATCCCCTCCTCTGAAGTAATCTCACTAAGTTGTTTTACAATTGCTTCCAACGAGATTCGACGCAAATCAAATCTCTGACAACGAGAGAGAACCGTGGCAGGGATCTTGTGTGACTCAGTAGTAGCAAACACGAAGATAACATGGGCAGGCGGTTCTTCTAACGTTTTAAGCAAGGCATTGAAAGCACTATTAGACAACATATGTACTTCGTCAATGATATAAATTTTATACCTGCTCTTAGAAGGAACATATTTAACACTCTCTCTCAACTCTCTCACATCATCCACACCAGTATTGGAGGCACCATCAATCTCTAGAACATCCATGGAATTCCCTGAAGTAATCTCTTTACAAGAGTTGCAATTACCACAGGGATGCGCTGTAGGACCTTCCTGGCAGTTGAGAGCCTTAGCTAAAATGCGGGCGATAGAAGTTTTACCCACCCCTCTTTGACCTGCAAAAAGGAAGGAATGAGCAATTCGATTGTTCACTATGGCATTTTGCAGGGTTTTAACTACGTGTTTTTGACCAATAACATCTTCAAAACGCTGCGGTCGCCATTTCCGTGCCAAGACCTGATAAGACAAAATACTTACTCCTTAGTTATCTGCGTTCACCTGCGGGAATCTGCGTCCTAATTTAAAACATTGATAGCTAGGTTACCTGCGGCACACGGAAGGTTTTACTACCGCTGCTTCCTTCCGGACCTGACGGGGTTCGCAAATTTCCGTTGCGCAGGACCCAGCTATCAATTTCTATGAAAGTTTCTGGCGGAGAGAGTGGGATTCGAACCCACGGTCCCGCTATTAACGGAACACACGATTTCCAATCGCGCCCCTTCGGCCTCTCGGGCATCTCTCCAGAAAAAAACTAGATACTTCATATAAGCAACTAACTGTCATTGCGGGCATAGCGAAGCAATCTCATCAAAAAGTCTTCGTAATGTGCTTAACAATCTTTAAAAATGAGATTGCCACGCCCTTCGGGCTCGCAAAGACAACCTTCTTTTCCCCTTTACTACAAATTCTCATCAACTATAAGGTGGGTAGTTATGTTTTATGTTTTGGGCTTTAATTTCACATTCCGCATTCTGCAATCCAAAATCTACAATCCCTTACTCCATCACTCCGGTATTCATTATCCAGTATCACTTTGCACGACGACGCATTCAATTGTCGTTAAAAAAACATATTTAACCTTTTCTTTCAATAAGATAGCAGCGGAGAGAGTGGGATTTGAACCCACGAACCCAATTCCTCAGGTTACCGCTTTTCGAGAGCGGCGCCTTCGTCCACTCGGCCATCTCTCCACATTTTAACGCTTTGTCTTGAAAAACCCCTGAAGAATCTCTCTGCACTCCTTTTCTAAAACACCTGAAATTACAGTCATTTTATGTAAAATCTCAGGTGAAGAAGGAATGTCATATACACTGCCACAGGCTCCTGCCTTATGGTCAAATGCACCAAAGATCAACTTTTCAACTCTAGCATGTACCAAGGCACCAGTACACATCAAACAAGGTTCAACCGTAACATAAAGTGCTGTCTTGGGCAAGCGATAATTATTCTTCTTCAGAGCCGCTTCTCTCAACACCATAATTTCAGCATGGGCAGTGGGATCATTTAAGGAAATGGGCATATTATGTGCTCTAGCCAGCACCTCTCCTTCAAAAACAAGGATAGCACCTACAGGGATTTCACCCTCTTTGAGCGCTTGCTTTGCCTCATCCAGGGCCATCCTCATGTATTCCTCTTCATTCTTGACTTGATCTTCCTCCATTCCTTTCCCCATCATTTTCGCAACCATAAATACCTATAGAAATCACCTCTCGCCCCTTTTTGCTAAAATGGTTAATGAAAACAATTTAATGCCTTGACTAATATCAGCGTTCACCCCATTAGAAATAGGAAACGCTATAGAAAATTCTTAAGATTATATCATCAGAAGAGTTTCCGTAAATCTTGACAGAACTGGTGTGTTACATATCATCTTTTCTTCTTTTGAATTGGGCATGGGAAATAATTATATTGCTTTATTTCTAACGGGGTAAACCTGCGACAATCTGCGTCCTATTAAAAAAATAATAGTTTCTATTAACTGCACTGTC
>WTBG01000090.1 GCA_013139225.1 Deltaproteobacteria bacterium | reverse complement strand
CTTGCAGGATCGGTATCACCCACAAGCCCTACAAAACTATCATAAAATTCTCTCTGATACTCCACGTCTTCCCTTTCGCCCAGAATATAAGTTTTTACAGGCTTCCCTTTAAAATAATCTATCAGGTAAGGGAAAAAAAACTTATCTTTATGCATACTGTAAAGACGCTCGATTTTCCCAATATCAACTGGATCAAACAGGTGGGATGCAACAATATCCGCCAGGGGTTCAATCATTTTTATAATCTTGTCCTCTAAGGAAATACCGTCCGGCTTGATCATGAAAAACAGTCTTTGTCGTTCCATTGTTTTATCTGGTTTTAAGGATGTACTTGGCGATGATACTGTTTAAAGGTATCGAAGGTGAACCCTTTTTGTCTCGATAAGCGAGGAGGTTTTCATAGTCCGTTTCCCACACCAGAGACCCCGGGGCAACGATACACTTGCTGCCAGGCTCTCTGGAACTAAGAATCTGGCTTTCTCCATCCCCAGACCTTTCTGAATAGTAGAAAAATTCTTCGGACTCCACATAATCAAAAAACCTGTGTTGCCCGGGGAAATCTCCCGGTTCAAACCACAGCTTGATCTCTCGTTCAGCTTCAACCCCATTCTCCGAGGCATGAACCGCATTGTCGATCAGCTCTTCCCTCTCAACCGAAAAGTCTGTATAGCTTAGCTGCGCCCGCAGGGTAATGACTCCCTCTTCTCTGGCCAGCCGTTTGGCATCCCTTGGTTTTGTTGGGCCAAAATATCCCTTGACTTTATCGACTATATCAATCCCCTGATATACAACCGCTACCCCCCTTCTCTTCTCTGGCTGAGCAGGATAGTGAAGCTCTCCCATTATGTAGCGAAGGGTTGCAGGGTAAAAGGGTTTGCCTCGAATGTTGATATAGTGTTCTTCCGCCAGTTCTTTCGTCACCCGCACTACCTTTGATGCCGCAATGACCGGGTTGTGAACCGCCGACACCCTCTCAATAATAAATCCGGTTAGTGAATAGAGGAGTGCATCGGGTTTGATCAACACAAGGATTTGTTCGTTGTTGTTCCGTTCTGCTTTCATCCGTTGTCCTTCCAGAAATCATAGTTTGTCGGGCAAAACATAATCTCCGTGCTCTTCGCGTGTTTTTAAAAGCCTTCCCTTTTGCTCTTCCAGCTCAGAAAATACTATGCCTGGAGTATCAGAAATATTTCCAAAGACTTTCTTTATCCTCTCAATTTTGGCCAGGCACTCAGGGATTCTTATGGTAAACTGCTTGCTGTATGCCTCTTTGGGATAATCCTTGTTGAGCACTTCTTTAAACAACACCTTCAGGTCCTGGTATTGAGGTATATATCCCGTGGGGGTTTTTATAACATTGGCCTCCCCGTGTGTGCGAAGTTCCATCCATCTTAGCCATACGGCCTTGTCTGTCTTTTCGTTCAGGAAGTTTCCGTCGTCGCCTTTCAGGAAATAGTTCACAGAAAATATCAATGGTGGGTTTTCTAGTGCTCTGCCGAATTTAACGTTGTCTTCTATATACTTTCCAACAGGTATGGACAGGAAGTCCAGGTTTGACATGGGATTCCACTTTCTCACTCCTGCCCTCCCCAGGGTTGCAGCAGTAGTTTCCGATTCCAGCGAGGCACCTTTGGTTATTATCCCATGCTCCCAGCTAAATGCCTCCTCGAGCGGCACACAGGTATCTGAATCTCGCCCCCCATAGATTATCCCCTCTACTTTAACCCCTTCCGGGCTGTCGATTTCGGGGTCGAGGTTTTCCAACAACTGCAAGTTTAACGTAAACCGAGCGTTGGGGTGAGAGGGGGTTATTTCTTTTCCTGCCTCATCCTTCTTTCCCGGTTGCCACTGGCCGGAATGGTTGATACCTTCAGAAGGAACCTCACCATATTTGCCAATCCAATGACAGCTGCCATCTTCCGCAACCAGTATGTTTGAAAAAATAATTTCACCCGGTTGGTGTAATACTTTCCAAATTATTGGGTCATCTTCCGGGTTTATGCCCTGAATTATACCAAACATTCCCCTTTCTACATTAACCGCTCGTATCTCTTCGCCACTTTTCCTAAGATAGGCAATGTCATCCCCAACTATGGTTTCTCCTTCAATCATGGAGGTAGAGGTTTTCCCACAGAGAGAGGGGAAGGCACCCGTGAAATAGGTTACCCTGCCTTGCGGACCGTGCACACCCACCACAAACATGTGTTCGGTTAACCAACCCTCTTTTGATGCCCGATTGATTGCCAGCCTCATGGCCAGCTTTTTAAGTCCTATGGTATTTCCGCCATACTGTGTGTTCAGGCTATAGACGATGTTGTCTTGAATATCAATATATACTCGGCGCTTATCAATGTTTGCACTTACCGATTCCTTGAGCGCCCCCTCAGAGTGAACAAATTTAAAAAACCCGCCTTTCTCCCCAGTTCTCTTAAGCTCCTCATAGCCAGGTCTGTAAAGGAGGTCTTCGCTATGTGCCACATAAGCAGAGTCCGTAAGCTGGACTGCAGGGATTGAGAATTTAGAATCGGTGGGCCCCAAACAGAAAAACCGTACATACAGTGTATGCCCTCTCATGACATTTTGCATAATAGTTCTTAGCTCTTCCAGTCCACCATCCCTGTCTATAGAATTTATGTTGGAACCCAAATCTACCCCTTTTGGCAAAAGGAACCTGGTGTTCTCTTTATCCCTTCCCTGGTCGTTGTAACCATCAAAATGAACAGTGTGCCCCTCCACGGCCAGGGTTTTCTCTTCGCCACTTTCTGTGGCCGCATCCCTTATGCGCATTCTGTCTTCGTCTTTGTCTGTACAGACAAAGACTTCGTCGGGGTTGCAGAGTTCGACATATTCAGCAACAAACCGGTGGAGACCAGGGTTTTTTATGTCAACAAGTTTGTTGTATTGCTCTTCTTGCAGTCTTTTTTTGAGAATCTCTTGTGCTTTTTCCATTGAATGTCTCCTCGATTATTGCCTCCGAGAGGCTTTCTACTCATTCCCTTTTGTTCTGG
>WTBG01000134.1 GCA_013139225.1 Deltaproteobacteria bacterium | reverse complement strand
AAATAATCTCTGAAAAGAGCAAACTACTCGAAAGGGTAGGACGCAGAGTTACCGATCCTCCACAATGTTAAGGACAGCGGGACCGCCAGGGAAGAAGAGATTAAATAATAAGCCTGTCCTTGCATTTTAAGACAGGCTTTTTTATTAAGACTTATTATTGATTTGCCAGATTTGTGATTGGGTTAGGCAATGAAAAAGTCACTAATTGCTTTTGGCATTATAATTCTTTTGCGCTGCTGTTCTTACAGTAAGCGTAAAGATAGCAAACCAATGTTTTTCTCTCGTGATTAGCATATATACAATGACTGGCAAAACAAACAAAACATCATTCTTTCCAATAGAAGGCCATCAGCATGAAAGAACGAAGAAGATCTCCCAGAAGCATACTACCACAGAGAGCCATCTTTTTTGGATTAAACGGGTGGGAGGATTGTATTATTACGGAATCGAGTAAAAGAGGATTAGGCATAGAATTTTATACTAAGGAAAAGATCCATGAGGGCTCCATTATTAATTTAAAGGTGCTGGTGCCTACCGAACCCAAACCTGTTATGGTCAAAGGGATATTAAAATGGACTAAGAAAAAGGATGAATATTTTGTCGGTGGTATGGAGTGGTTAAGTATTGATAGAGGTAGCAGATAGGAGAAAAATTCACACTGATTATTGTAAATTAAATGTCATGAAATAATTGTTCCAAGTCATTTTGCGAACCATTCATGATAAACATACTTGGAAAGGAGGCCAATCATGAGAATATCTATTGTGTTATTATTACTAGGGTTATCTTTCGTCATATTATCCCAGGCACTTGCACAGGAACCAGGTAGTATGGGAACTGTGGAATGCCGAGAAGTACAACTCCAAATCCAAGATACAGAAGGAATGGAGGATCACTACAAAAATCATGGGCAATTAGTGAAAACTGTTGTTCATGCTCTAAAGTCTGCAAAGAAAACAAAGCTAATTACTGGGAAATGTGCATCGTGTATTTTCACGCAATTTGTTCTACGGATTCCCATAGAAGAACAGAAAGCTTGCGGTTCTAATATTGAGTCTTTTGATACAATTGAGACTGTGGCTTGTTGTTTGATGAATGATGATTGTGTTAATATGCCTCCAGAAGATTGCAAAGCCGAAAGGGGGAGTACACCTATGTCTTCCGGTTCAAACTGTGAAACCGTTGATTGTGGTTCAGCTTATTGAAAAACTTATCAATCCAACATAGCATAGCTAAGGGGAGCTATTCTTCTTGGTTGAATCAGAGAGTAAATATCCCTCAGTCACATAACGGCTGGGGGTTTTTTTATATCCTCGCCATAGGCATAAAATATTGCGGTGCCAAAAATGAGCAAAAAAGTCCACATTTTGAAAGATTTGACAACCAATCCTAGCGTGAGTTTACAAGATAGTGTTAAAATTTCCAAGAGAATATGGCTTAAAACAGACTAAATCCCCCGCAAACATTAGCTATTGTGTGTGTATCAGGGATATTTTTTTGTCAAAAATATGTATGACCTAATTAATATAGCAAATTATGCTTGACATTAATAATTTAATTGTGCAATAATAATGCAAATAGAGACGTTAAAAACATTATTGTTAACACTCTACTGTATGACCTAAATGGCAAGCCTAACCCACAAAATAATCAATGGACACAAGTACTATTATGCCCGCGTATGTAAACGGGTTAATGGGAAACCTAAAATCGTAGAAACCCATTATCTTGGAACTGTTGAAAAAATGATTCAAAGCTCACAACAGTCCCGGGGTATTCCAGAAGCCAGGGAAGTTTGCATACAGCAATTGGGTGCAACAGCTGCTTTGTACGATATTGCCAAACGTTTGCAGCTGGTTGAAATAGTTGATCGTTATGTGACCAAAAGAAAACAGGGCCCAACAGTAGGTCAGTACATGTTAATTGCAGCCATTAACCGTGCAGCTCATCCCACCAGTAAATCTGCTCTTGCCGAGTGGTTTGAAAATACCGTGGGGCCACGACTGTTTGCAATCAACCCAAAACAGCTAACATCACAGGCCTTTTGGAATCACATGGACATGCTCAAAAAAGATGATTTAATTAACATTGAGAATGCTTTACTTACAAGACTTATCCAAGAGTTCAAAATTGATTTAAACTGTCTTCTCTATGATGGTACTAATTTCTATACCTATATCAATACAAAAACAAAGGGGGAACTTGCCAAGCGTGGGCATAATAAGCAAAAACGCAAGGATTTACGTCAGGTTAGTCTTGGCATGATGACTTCTGTTGATTTCCATATTCCCCTGCTGCATATGGTCTACGGTGGCAATATCACTGACCCAACACAGTTCAGTTCTGTAATTGATGAACTTATAAAGCGTTACAAACACCTAACAAAGCTGTGTCCTCACATAACCCTGGTGTTTGATAAAGGGAACAACTCCGAGCTTAATTTTGAATCATTTCCCAATACTGGTATGCACTTTGTTGGATCCCTTAGACTTACCCAGTGTAAAGATCTTATCAAAATACCTTTAAGCCAATACCAGGTTCTTGATGATGAGAGACTGCAAGGTGTAAAAGCTTACAGGACCAAATACAACGTCTTTGCCGAACAGAGAACTGTACTTATAACATATAATGAAAACCTTTTTGCAGGACAACTGCAGGGTATCGGTAGAAACATTGCAAAGTGTAAAGCAGAACTTCAAAGCCTGCAGATTAAATTGAAACGCTGGGAGACCGGCAAAACCCGAAAAGGCAAAAAACCTACCGTTGAAGGAACACAAAACAATGTTTCCAAAATCCTCCAGCGTGAATATATGAAGGATATTTTTAAAACCAGTATC
>WTBG01000284.1 GCA_013139225.1 Deltaproteobacteria bacterium | reverse complement strand
ATTAAGAATAAAGAAGGGGCAAGTCTCAACTGGGGGATAGAAAACATCCTGAGTAAAAAACGTGCCATTCCTGACATCATTTACGATCTGGGAGATATAGGAAAGGAACCAATAGTAAGAGTTATTGGGAGAAACCCCCGGGAAGTAGTAGATATGGTATTAAAAATTGGAACTTAGAGGCCGATTTCATAAATACTGTAACTTACCTACTCCAATGTCATTGCGAGTGAACAAAGTGAGCGAAGCAATCTCATAGAAGGGATTGTTTCGGCTATGCCTTGCAATGACAGGCCTCAATTTGACATTGAATACATCACCGCAATTTTGAAATAGACCACTTAAGGTAGGAGAACATGGTGAATCAGCTCGAACAAGCGAGAAAAGGCATTGTAACAAAAGATATAGAAGAGGTTGCTTCCTCTGAAGGGTTAGATATTCAATTTATAATAGAAGAGATGGTGGCGGGACATACCATCATACCTCGCAATAAAAACCATACAACTATCCCTCCACTCGGCATCGGAAAAGGGCTGCGCACCAAAATAAATGCCAATATTGGCACCTCTAAAGACCATCAAGACATAGAAGAAGAGCTGGAAAAACTTCATATAGCTGTTAAGTCAGGTGCAGACACTGTAATGGACTTAAGCACAGGTGGTCCTCTGGATGAAATTAGAAGTACCATCATAAAAGAATCAACAGTGCCTATTGGAACCGTACCCATCTACCAAGCTGTAATTGAAGCAGTTAGAAGCGAAAAAACAATGGTCCACATGTCTGTTGATTTACTCTTCAAAGTGATTGAAAAACACGCTGAAGACGGGGTTGACTTTATCACTGTCCACTGTGGATTAACACGGGAATCGGCGGGAAGACTGAAGAGAGAAGGACGGATAATGGATGTGGTCAGTCGAGGAGGAGCATTCTCTATTGAGTGGATGGCATACAATAAAAAGGAAAATCCACTTTATGAACATTACGATAGATTACTTGAAATCGCTCATGAGTATGATCTCACCTTAAGTCTGGGAGATGGACTGCGACCTGGCTGCCTGGCTGATGCAACGGACAGAGGACAGGTACAGGAACTGATTATCCTGGGTGAACTGGCAGAACGCGCATGGGACAAAGATGTGCAGGTGATGGTTGAAGGACCAGGACATGTTCCCATTCACCAGATTGCTACCAATGTTCAGCTGCAAAAGCAACTTTGCCACGGTGCCCCTTTTTATGTGTTGGGACCACTGGTAACTGACATTGCTCCCGGATATGACCACATCACCTCAGCCATAGGTGGTGCTATTGCTGCCTCCGCAGGTGCTGATTTTCTCTGTTATGTTACTCCCTCGGAGCACTTGAGGCTTCCCACCGTAGAAGATGTAAAAATCGGTGTTGTTACATCCAAGCTTGCCGCTCATGCCGCTGATATTTCTAAAGGCGTTAAAGGTGCTCTGGCAAAAGACATAAAAATGGCAGAGTGCCGAAAAGCAATGGATTGGAAGAAGCAGATTGAGCTCTCACTAGACCCTGCCTTAGCAGAACGTCTTCGCTCTACCAGCCAGCCAGCCGATAAAGATGTCTGTACCATGTGCGGAGAATTTTGCGCAATCAAAATACTTAATAAAGAAGAACGTTGGAAATACTTTGATGATTTTTAACCTTATGACAAACATGTTTTACAATGAGTCACAAAAAACAGCAGAAAAAAAGTAATACAAAGCAACAGAAAAAAAAACTCTTGAATCTCCCCCTCCCAAAAGAGATATTTCTATTGAAAGAAGCAAAAAGTGGACAATCTTCTGCCTGGCATGTCTGATTTTACTACCATCAGTTATTTATATTAACTCTCTTCACAATCAGTTTGTATTCGATGACATTCCCCTCATTCTTGGCAATCCTTCCATCAGAAGCCTGGAAAAAATACCTCTCCGTATTGCCTCTGGGATTGATAAAATTCCCTACAGACCATTAAGGTCGATAACGTATGCTGTTGACTATCAATTCTCTGGCCTTAATCCTCTTGGGTATCATATTTCTAACATTATCTTACATATTCTCACATCACTTCTAATCTATTTAACCATCTCTGCCCTGTCAGGTAATTCCCGTATAGCTTTTTTCGCTGCACTCCTCTTTGCTGTTCATCCTGTTCATACTGACAGTGTCGCTTACATTTCAGGGAGGAGGGATATTCTTTCCACTCTGTTCTACATCCTTGGTTTTTATCTGTTTTTAGAATCCAGGAAAAAGAAAAAATCAAAGCTTCTAATCCTCTCGCTTGCTGCCTATCTCCTGGCTATTGCATCTAAGGAGATGGCAGTTACCCTGCCAGCAATCTTCTTCGCTTACGATCTCATCTGTAGCCTCCCTGATGAAGGCTCTCTTGCTAATCGATTATCCAATGCTTTAAAAAAAATCATCTCCAGCTATAAAACCTTCTATCTCACCTTCTTAGTGCCGGCTATTCTCTTTACCTGCTACAAGGTGTTATTAAAATCTCCCTCAAATAAAGAAGGGTTCTACGGAGGAGATATATACATTCAATTTCTTACGGTGGGTAAAATACTTTTTTATTACATCAGACTGCTTTTCTTTCCCATCAATCTGATAGCCGACTATTCTTTCAATTCTTTCCCCTTATCCCAATCTTTGTTAGAACCAGAAACCATATTTTCTCTTATGGCTTTGTGTGCAATTGCCTTTCTCACCTTAAGGATCCTCTGCAAGAATAAACTTATGGCTTTTTCTTTAATCTGGTTTTTTGTCACTCTACTTCCAGTCTGTCACATCTTCCCTCACCATGAACTGTTAGCTGAACACTATCTCTATCTTCCCTCTTTTGGCTTTGTTCTGCTGGTTGCCCTATCTCTTGAGCTATTGCTAACTTATACCAGGTGGAGGTACTATATCTATATTTCTTTCACACTGGTAATTATCTTATTCTCAACCAGAACATTCCACAGAAATTATGACTGGAAAAACAG
>WTBG01000033.1 GCA_013139225.1 Deltaproteobacteria bacterium | reverse complement strand
TGCCTTTATCCTTTATCTAAAGACCAATTATAGACTAATTCATGGTATAATGCAGAACATGTATATGTCAAGAATCTAATCATTGGGTTAGGAGAAACTGGGGGGGCTTCCTTGGTGATTCCTTGCGTTTTTCCTTGACTTTTTATGCAACCAATGTAAGTATGTAGGGTTTTTTCAGAAGAACTGAATTAAAAGCTGAGGTTTAGGTCATGACCTACTAAGATAGAAAGGGGTGATTAATATTGACTTTGGTCAGGCTTGGTGAGAACGAGCCCTTTGAAAGTGCCTTAAGGAGATTTAAAAGACAATGTGTTAAAGCAGGTATTTTTTCAGAAGTGAGAAAGAGACGATACTATGAGAAACCTAGTATCAGGAAACGAAGAAAGAAATTGTCTGCAAAACGGCAAGCATTGAAAAAGGCATTTTGAAATAAGTGAATGAATACGGTTCACTTCACAATTTGAGTATTTGCCTGCCCTGCCCGCCCTGGTGCAATTCCTCGGTGGGTTGCTCGACAACGGATAAACTAGGTCTGGGCCAGGGATGCGTCTTGTTTGAAGAATGCTTTTGCCGCTACGTCATTTCGCAATCGGAGATTTAACTTATTCCTATAAAGTTCCGTCTGGGCCCGGGAACAATGGAAAGTCAGGAAACTGGGATAGTAGATTTATTTGGGAAACTCTTTTGAATGAAGGGCAACTTATTATAATACCCCATTTCTATCCCATTCCACCTGATTTTATTGGTGCCCCCGACATGATTCGAACATGCGACCCATGGATTACCACACTAAATTAACTGTCAAACGTACATGCTGTCATGCTTGTAAGCGTGCTTAGCCCATAACTCTAAATTAACTTATTTGCTTATTTGGAATACTCCAGTTGTCTATTAGTTCCTAGATCCCTGCTTTCGCAGGGATGACAGACAAGGATGTAACCGATTGAAAAAACATGTCATTCCCGCGCAAGCGGGAATCCAGTATTGTTAATAATTTCATCAGGGTAATCTAACTGGAGTTTTCCAAATAAGCAATTTAACTTATATCTATCCTCTTAATTCCCAGAGTTTTACAAAGGCGGATTAAGGTAAACAGCGTAATATTTTTCTTTCCCTCTTCAACTTTTGAAACATCCGGCTGCTTCATGTTCACCGCATGCGCCAGTTGTTTTTGGCTGTGCCCCTTCTCAATTCTTGTTTCTTTAATTACCCTGCCAATCTCACGAAAAGAGGCGGGGGCCTCACCTGCAATTTTTTTTGATCTCTTTTGATGCTGTTCTATAATTTGTTCATATATTGTTTCCCACCAGTCCCTGAACTCAGACCATCGGGTATGTTTCATCCAGTATATTCTAATTTTGGGCCAGGTTTCCACAAACTTTTTCCTAGAAATTATAGAAAAAAGCTCCTTCGGTTTATCACAACGCGACAAAATAGTGACCATCCGTTTAGTAAACTAAGAGTGCTTAGGATTCTTTAGAATGCGTTCCGTTTCTTTCAGGCTCTCTTCTTTTAAATCCCAAAAATACTTCGCAATACTCATTCTCTAATCACCTCTCTCATAAAGTGTTTGATCTCGTTTTCTAGATACATAATCATCTCTGCCGAATTAAATTTTGGGTCATAGATAGCCATGTCTAAAAGGTCGAGTTTAAGCTGTTGGCGGGAAAATGTTCTGTACCAATGAACCATTCCTCTTTGTAAGGGCACAGGGATGCTGCGCAAGAAAAGATGCAAGGGTTGTATGTTTTTTGAAATTGATTTGATCCATATTAGTTTGCCAGTATAGATTATAAATTATATTCTAATAGATTATAAACTATAACAACTATTTGTAAAATATTTTAATAATAGAAATATGATTTTGAGATGAATTCCTTATCACTATCGCCATATTCAGGTTAGGGAACGGTAAATACTTTTTAGAAGCTCACTAACAACCTCCTTAGGTAATAAAAGCACAGCTTTAACATACCGTGCTTCTTTTATAGGCACTACACGAATCTTCTTTTGCTTTTTAGTTTTGGCTTTTATGTTCTCAGCCATTAACACTATTATAACACAGTGTCAAATAAAGTACCCGTGGATAACTCATGGGGTGGGAGAGAGACTTGTTGTTTCACTGGGTCTGCTTGGTTTCTTTAAAGAGGTTTTGTTAACGTTTTTCCGTGGCTGGTCAGCAGAAAGCTCGAAAAGTTGATATTGCAAAATGTATCTTGCGTAATTACCTCCCTGAATATCACCCTCAGATTTTTGCAAGAAGCCTAAACTTTTTTGCTCATTTCATGCCACGCAATATCTAGTGGTCAACTCCCTAACAAAAGAACCATAAATAGACTTGCAAAACATAAATTCTTGACAATTTTTTTGGCTAGGATATGTTTAAGTTATTGTGGCACCGTCGGGAAAACAGGCGGAAACAGAGAAAACAAACCTCAACTTGTAGCATCGGAAGAAACCGGTCTACTCGACTGAATTGAGGGCATTAAATGTCAGCGTTCTTCGTAGTTATATGATACTATTAAAGGTTTCATGAAAAGAGAATGTATGAAAACCAAGGGAGGGTAGCATGATTCTTCTTACAGGTGCTTCAGGACATATTGGTAAAAGAATGTCTCAAAGATTTCTTAGAGATGGGATAGATTTCATTGGCATTGACTATGTAGTCAATCCTGAACTTCCGGAATACAGATTTAAAAAGCTGGATGTTCGTGATACTTCTATAGCTGACCTTATCGAAAAGAATGGTGTGGACTCAATCATCCACCTGGCTTTTTGTACAAACCCCAAAATGGATGCCAAAACGAGGGACGACATAGACCTAAATGGTTCAAAAAACATACTGGAGTGTGCTGTAAAAAAGGGGGGTAAGAATATTGTTTTCGCAAGCAGTGGCCGTGTTTACGGTGACCAAAAAAGGAAAGGTGGATTCAAAGACGTAGATGGTAGTTACCTTAATCCAGGAGAGGATGACTATGCCCAGAATAAAATCAAGGTGGAAAACATATTCTTAAAGGCAGCAAAAGAGCATGAACTCAAAGTGGCGATATTAAGATTTGCGATTGTCTGCTGGCAAGGGGGTGGGGCTGGCATGGGGGATATGTTCAAGTCAACATCAAAAACCGGACGTTTCTTTACCCTCGGTGATAAAAATCCCCCCATGCAACTGGTACATGCAGATGATGTGATTGATGACTGTTTAAATGCCATAGGGAAAGAAGGGATTTTTGATATTGCCTCGGAAGGAACGATGCCTCTGGTGGAAATATTCCTGGAGGCGGCGAAACTAGGAGGGAAGAAACCTTCCCCCATTAAGCTTCCTGAAAAGCTTACACTGGGGGTAGTCCGGTTATGCTGGAAGCTCGGCGTATGTCCCGTACCACCTCTTTATTTGAAAATGCTTGGCTATGATATTACCAGAGATTTATCAAATACAATAAGTACACTGGGAAAACCCAAGTACACCATTCAACAGATACTAAGGGATATCGTTGAAGGTTAGGTTGTAATTAGCAAGAATTTAATCTGGGCAAAATTAATCCCAAGTTCAAATTAAGTTTAACTCTTGATAATTATAAGACTGGCCTAATTAAATCGACACCAGAAGACGCCTATTGCTAGTTTTCTGAGGTAACTACGATCTTCTGTTTTGGGTAATTAGTAGGCTATTCTTCAAATACGATTAGTTCAAGAAGGGATGATATTGAAAGATCGATTTAAAGCAGTATAAAGGAACCAAAAAGACTCTTCAACGTAAGTCCCATTTAAATATCACATTCACCATATATTGCATCCCCCATCTGCCCACTGAAAATCAACATAGCTACCATGGTTAGCAAATAGTGGAGTGCCGGAATTTTAAACACTACCAAACGAAACATACGATAAACACCCACCTGTAAACTACTTCCTGTTTTTGCACCCATTAAAAGGCCAATGTCAAGAAGAAACACCTCTCCTGTTACAAAAAACTCACCTTTTTGCATTGTACCACCATGATGATTCCACCTGACTTTGTTTCCGGTGTGGTTCCAATACGTGCAATACATTCTGTAGATCATTACTTACTTTCTTTTTGAATACTCTTCTGTTTTCATTGTCAATAATTGCTATGTAGCTGTTGTTTGAGTGTAAATCTATTCCTGCAAAATGTT
>WTBG01000158.1 GCA_013139225.1 Deltaproteobacteria bacterium | reverse complement strand
AGAAATGTTTATCTTTTTCTTCAAGATAGTTACTGGCATTGTCCAGAATTTCGGTAGACATGCCAAGATTCCTGGCAATAGCGAATGCATTGCTTAGTCCCGGCATTCCGTAAACCAGATTATAGGTAGGTTTCAATGTAACAGGATCAAATTCTACGGAAATATTTTCTACATCTTTATGTAGATAAGCATAAGTTTTAAGAAGGGTAAGATGTGTAGTGATAACGATAGATGCTTGCTGTTCCCTTATGTAGTCTAATACAGCCAGTCCAATGGAGGCACCTTCAGAAGGATCTGTACCAGAGCCTATTTCATCTATTAAGACAAGAGACCTGTCATCAGCGTCGTTTATAATTTGATCAAGTCTTCGGATGTGAGCAGAGAAGGTGCTCAAGCTCTCTTCTATGTTTTGTTCGTCGCCAATGTCAGCATAAATGGAGTGAAAAACGGTTAGAGTGCTTCCCTCTTCTACGGGGATATGCATACCTGTTTGAGCCATCAATGATAGAATGCCAAGCGTTTTTAATGTGACGGTTTTGCCTCCTGCATTTGCTCCAGTTATGACCAGAGTTTTAATTCCTCTATCCATATAGAGAGTGATTGGTACAACCCGAGGTGCATCAAATACCCAGCGCCCTACCTTCTCTGCGGTTTCTTTTGAGGAGTTTGGGGAGGTTGGAGGTATTTCAAAACGCGCCAGCAGGATAGGATGTTTACAGGAATTGAGTTTAATACAACCTTCCTCATTCAGGACAGGCTCACGGGCATTGAGTGCTATACTAAATTTTGCTTTGGCGTAAATGAGGTCCAACTTTTCCAAAAGGGAAAGGTCAAATAGTATTTCAGCCTTATTTTCTCTCACTTGCTTTGTGAGGTTAATCAAGACCCTAACCTCTTCACGGATTTCCTCTTTTCTTAGGATTTGCAATTCATTGTTTAAATTAAGGACAGAGAGGGGTTCAATGAAATAGGTCTCTTTACTGTGTGATTGGTCATGAACTACACCTGGAAGGTATCCCTTGCAGTCAATTTTAACGGGGAGGACAAATCTTCCATTTCTAATGGTGATCAGTTGTTCCTGGAATATAAAACTGAAGTTTTCTCTGAAGAGCAGTTCTTCTAAGACGTTCTTAATATCAAGCCTTAAGTGTTTAATCTTTTGACGTAAGGTTTTCAGTCCCTGGCTCGCTGTGTCCAGAATTTCACCCTGGTTTCCAATTGTTTTTTTTATGGCATCTTCCAGCTCTTTAAGAGGTATAATCTTACTTGTGATATTCTTCAGTGACGAGTACTTAGAAGCGGTAGCTTTAAGAAAGGTTTTTAGCTTCCTTCCCGTTTCTAAGGTGCTGCGTATTTCTTGAAACTGTTGGGGTTCCAGATAAAACTCCTCCACTCTGGTTCTATGCACCAGACTTTCTATATCTTTGATGCCATGAATGGGAATTTCATCATAGATGCTGAGAAGTTCTTTCATTTCAGTGACTTCGGTAAGGAGAGTTTTTATTTCCTGGAGATTGTTTAAGGGCGTTAGACGTTCGCAGAGCACACTTCCTTGGGGAGAGGTAACGTATTGCTTCAGAAAGGAGAGGATTTTATAAAATTCTAAAACAATTAATGTGTGTTTATCCATGCTTATTCACCGCAGAGATCGCGGAATACGCGAAGAAGACCTTAAGTTAACAACATAACAGTTTTTTAGCTATTATTTTACTATAGTTTTAATGGATATAAAAGACTTTTTCATTCCCTCCCCCATTTCTTTAACCCAGATTTTGCAGTAGACTTCGTAGCGAGACGCAGAAAACCATCGCAGAACGAACAGTTGGTATAAAGGGGACGTCCGTGAATTATGAACTTTTTGTTTAAGAAGTCATTATTTCACGATCGTTATACAGCAAATTACACCCAACTTAAACTCGTCTGGTTATCCATAAATCTCCAGTTGAATACCCTTTATTAACAATACTGGATTCCCGCTTGCGCTGGAATGACACATTTTTCCAATCGGTTCCATCCTTGCCTGTCATCCCTGCGAAAGCAGGGATCCAGGAACTGATAGACAACTGGAGATTTCCTGATAAGCAGATAAGTCAATATTTCACGGACGTCCCCTCTCTATTTTTACTTACATCAAAAAAGAAAGGCATTTAAAGAATTTTCTTTAAATGCCTCGGTTTGTAAATATTGTAAATCTGATACCATTAGTGTCCTAATAGAGATTATTAGGTGACAATTGCACAGCCGTTTTTCCTTTTAGCGGTCAAAACTGTTTCGCGATCGACAGACCTCATTGCCATAAGTTTTTGCATGATATCTGGTCTTTCTTCCGATATCTTCTCAAGTTTACCTCCAAAACCTCTCCCAATCGTCTTCATAATCATGAAGAAATTCATGGTATGTGGTTGTGGTTCCGGAATCAGACTGCCCAGATAATCAATGTCGTCGGCTGAAAGAAAATCCCTTATTTCAGCACTCCCACCGGCTGCCAGCCTTTTACCGTATGGCTGATATAAATAGGTATCCCACCATTTGAGGTAATTTGAGATACCTTCTTTATTAATTTGCTTCTTGATGATTGCCTCGGTTACTGCATTGGCTGCACTCCAGCCCGGTATAATAGCACCCGTAATACTGGTCTCCTGCATCCAGCCGGCATCACCTACCAGCAAAACGTTATCTTTAAAAGGGATAGCAATAGGGGAGGCAATGTTAGAGACACAGCTGGTTTTGTGATCCAGCAATTCAGCATTCTTAAACCAGGTAGCATAAGGCTCAAGACTCACGAAGCGGTCAAGCTCTCCATCAAGATCATCATTGACATTATAGCTTGCTGCCGAAAGATGGAATTGACCATCAGGTATCTCCGGTGCGAGGGAGATGCTGCACTGCCACCCCATGCAAAACATCAG
>WTBG01000281.1 GCA_013139225.1 Deltaproteobacteria bacterium | reverse complement strand
TGGGAGGTGGCAGAAACAGTTAAAAGCATCAATGAAAGGATACCAGTTGCGATTATTACAGGGTGGAATGTAGAACTGAAGGAAACGGAGATGAGAGAAAGAGGAGTAAACCTTATTGCCTATAAACCATTTAAAATAGATCAAATACTAAGATTGGTTCAGGAAGGAATGGAACTCAAGGAGCATTTTGAAGCAGCTTGAGCAAGTCTAAAGAACTACACTCAAAAAGATCCCACCAAGTATTGCACACACAATGTCATGTGGCTCGATTTACCCTCAAACTTTTGATAACTACCATCAAGGGCACCATTCAAAAAGCCAGATTTGTCAACTTTACTGAAGAGACTGTCGAAAAACCCTGAAACATCACTTTACCCCTCTCAACTAAAAGAGAATCCTATTACTTTTAAGAGTGCCTTTTCCATAATCGGGTTTTGATATCATCGAATATGGTATAAAGGCAGGGAATTAAAAGCAGGGTGAGTGAGCTGGAAAAGGTCAAGCCCCAGGCGATGGAGATGGCCATGGGAGTGAGCATTCGCTCTTTACCAAAGATTCCCAGGGCAAGGGGCATCAACCCGAAAATAGTGGTAATAGAGGTCAGCAGGATCGGCCTCAGCCTGGTCTTACTGGCGTTAAGAACAGCTTCTATTCTGTCCCCTCCTTCTGCGATACGTCTGTTAATAAAATCAATAAGGACGATGGAATCATTTACCACAATTCCGGTAAGAGCGATAATCCCCAAAAATGACATCATGCCCATGGGTGTTCTCGTAACGATAAGTCCGATAAAAACTCCCATAATAGCCAGAGGAATGGTAAACATCAGCATGAAAGGTTGAATAAAAGATTTAAAGGTACTCGCGATGATCATATAAATTAAAAAAAGTGCCAAGATGAAGGCCTCTCCCAGTGACCGCATTGACTTCTGGGTATCCTCGTATTCTCCACCGTGCATTAAACTATATCCCGGATACTGATCCATAAACGGCTCCATCCTCTCCTTGACCTCATTGTTTACATCACGCGAGTTGTTGACTCCCGACTCAATATTGGCGGTAACGGTAATCACCCTCTTCTGATCATAACGTCTTATCTTTGCATAGCCACTGGTGCGCTCAATGGTTGCCACATTTTTAAGTGGTATCATATACCCTTCGGCATTGGGAATCTTGAGGTCCAGAACCCTGTAGAGGTCATTCCTGAACTTCTCATTAAATTTAACTACCACATCAATTTCATCGTTTTTATCCTTAAACTCTGTGGCAACACCTCCCTTGTACGCATACTGTATGGCCATTGCCACACTTTCCACATCGAGCTTATAGAGGGCTGCTCTGTCCTCATCAACTAACACTTTTATCTCACTCTTACCAGGAAGAAAATCATCTTCAATATCTTTAACGCCGTTTATCTTGTGTAACTCCTCACTCACCTTCTGAGAAATGGTGCGCAGTATCTGAAACTCATCACCCGTGACTCTTACAGCCACTGCTTTACCTACAGGGGGGCCAGCCATTTCCTTGTCAAGTCTAAAAAAGTGCGGATTTTCTAACCTGTCTAACATTTTCCGAACGCTCGCCAGGATTTCCTCTCCATCCCGCTTCCTTTCCTGATAATCAATCAGGCGCACCTTAGTTTGCGCGAAGTTACTGCCATACTCATAACCGCCCTCCACCAGCCCCAGATTTGCCGTCTTTAACCCCACATTGGTTACTACCGAGAGCAGTTCATCCGCAGGCAGATTCAGGAGAAACGTCTCATACCGAGAAGAGATGGTCTGCGTGTGCTCAATTCTGCTGTCACTTGGTGCCTCAACCTTCACTAAAAATATATCAAAATCCCGATTAGGAAAAAGAATAAAATCCAAGGTGCCAAAGGCAGTCAAAAGTATTACTACCGCTACGCACCCAATTGAGGTTAACGCTAAGTATCTTCGTCTTATGAATTTCCGTAAAAGTAGCACATAGATTCGCTGCAGGCTTGTAAACCAGGTGCTCTGGGCACCCCGGGAAGTTTTCTTTTTGGGCGGCCGGGCAAACTCTGCAAGATGAGAGGGTAGAATAAAGAAGGCTTCCCAGAGAGATGCAAAAAGCGCAAAGCCTACCACCATCGGGATAATGGCCATGAATTTACCCAGCGCCCCCTCCATCAGCAACATGGGAATAAACGCCGCAACGGTGGTAGTTACCGCAGCGGTTACCGGCCAAAAAACCTCTTGGGCCCCACGCAGTGCAGCTTCTCTTACGGGGACTCCCTGCTCAATGTAGCGATATACATTCTCCGTTACGATGATGGCGTCGTCGACAATCATACCCAGCACAATTATTATGGAAAAAAGGGAAAATGAGTTGATGGTAATGTTAAAAACATTCATCAATAGTATGGAAGCACAAAACGCAACGGGCAGTCCAAAAGCGGTGACGATCGCAGAGCGTGTCCCTATAAAAAGAAAAAGGCTCAAAAGTACCAGAACAAGGCCAGTGAAGCCATTGGAATAGAGGATGTTGAGCTTTTTTTGCAAGTAAATAGAATCATCATTGGCAAAGACAATTTCTCCCCCCTCGGGAAGTCTTGATGTATAACTCATCGCCACTGCTTTAACCTCTCGCACAATATCGACGATATTACCCACCTTACCTTTCCTAAGAGAGATATTGATGCTCTTCCTTCCATTTACCTTTGAAATGACAGTGGGTTCTTCAAACCTGTCTGAGATGCGTGCGATATCTCTGACGTAGACATGGCCACCTTTTGCACTTTTTCTGATTACGATATCGTCAATTTCCCTTATTGCACTAAACTCGCCTACCGTACGAACGATGACCTCATCTTGTGAAAGTTTAATGGTCCCACCTGGAAGATTCAGGTTCTTTCTTCGTAACGCACTAATCACGTCATTTAGTGACAGGCCATAACTCTCCAGTCTTGCCTGGTCGACCTCTACCCAGATTTCCCTTTCACGATCACCCCTTACCTCTACCTCGCCCATGCCGTAAATCTTTTTGAAATCGTATGCCATGTCCTCTACAATATCATTGAGCTCTCTCTCCATACCCTCTCCCACTACTCCTATGGTGATCAAATGAAAAAAGTGTTTAGATTCTTTAACCACCGGATCATCGGCGTCGTCAGGTAAATCAGTTACCTTGTCGACTTCTGTCTGTACCTCTTGCTTTTTTCGATAAAGATCTCCCGCTTCGATTTTAAAAGACACCGTAATAAGAGAGCGGCCCTCAGAGGAAAAGGAGGTTATGTTGTCAATATCATCAACGTTAGCAACCTCCTCTTCAATAGGTTTAGTAATAAGCTCTTCGATCTCTTTAGGGGAAACGCCCGGGTAGGTGGTGATGATAGTTACCGCATTTAGAGAAATCTCCGGGAACTCTTCTTTGGAGATACTGTTAAAGGAAAAAAGACCTGCTATGATGATGAAGATCATAAAGAGGTTGACTAGTACCGGCTGCTGTATGGAAAATCTTGCAATAGACATAAAATTCTCTTAAAACAAATATTTCAGTTGCGTGTTCCGAGTTTAGAGGTTGTGTGATATAGTGTTTGAAGATAGCTCACGATAATTAGTTATTTAAGCCTACTACCAGGATCAATTTCTCCTGAGACAATGAGCATATCTCCCTTGACCAAACCCTTCTCAACAATCACTTGCTCACCTGTTTCCTTCCCCAGGTATAGCCTCCTCTGCTCAACTTTCCCTTGATTCATCACGTAGGCAGCCATAATCCCTTTTACTGTCCTTACCGCCCTCTTAGGAATAATGATCACTTCTTTAGGATCTTTTGAGGTAATGGTGACCCGCGCAACCATCCCTGAAAGAAGAGTCTCTTCCTCATTTAAAACAAAAATCTCTACAGGGAATGTTCTGGTTGCATCGTCAGCTTTTAACCCCACGGTTTCTAATCTTCCGGAAAAATGATGACCGGGAAGGCTATCTATTACTACCTCAACCTCACTACCCACGGATAGTTTAGTAATGTCTAATTCTGAGATAGTGACTAAAATCTTCACCCTTGTCAGATCAACCAGGGTTAACAGGTTTTGACCCGGTGTAACCATTTTGCCTATTTCAACATCTTCTAACGCCACTTTGCCATCAAAGGGTGCCACAATTTTTGTATCCCTCAACTCTTTTTCTGCGGCCATAACATCAGCGCGGGCTAAATCGAGTTCAGCGTCGGCTATCTGGCTGCCCAGCTCGATGTCATCAGACTCAGAATCCGAGATCACCCCTTCTTTGAAAAGGATAACCCCTTTTTGAGTATCTTTTTGAGCCTTTCTGCGTGTCGCCTCTGCCTTCTTTAAAAGGGCTCTCTTTTTCTTGAGGGCTATCCGTTTTGATTCATTATCAATTGTCACTAAAAGATCACCTTGCTTCACGCAATCACCCACATTACAATGAATTTTTTTTATCTTACCTGAAATTTCCGGGCTTATCTGAACCTCCTGATAGGCCTGCACAGTTCCAATTGCCCGAACCTCGTCAGCTATCCTTTGCGGAACTATTTTTTTTGTTTCATAGTTCGGCGTAGATTTTTCCAATTTAGTTATAATGGGCAAATTACTGTTTTCCTCTGGTTTCCCTTCACCGCATCCAGGAAAAGTGAAGCACACAACAGATAGACAAAGTAAACAACTAATAACGGCTGCAGTCGGTGTTTTTTTAAACATAGAGCTACGATCCCTTTTTTAAATATTTTTTGGCAATATGCCTTTCTTCATAGCGATGTATTCTCTTTCGAAAATATTCTCTTATTGTGTCTAGAAGGCTCTCTATCTCCTTGAGACTTGTCCTTTTCAAACCACCGTGCCTTATAATCTTATTATTCACAAAATTCATTTCATCTGATAGCACACTAAAAAAGTATTGGTAGAACCTTAGATCCTCCAGACTACCCTCTCCTACTTTAATCAACCTACTCAAACTTCTCACCAGTGCAAGATCATCAC
>WTBG01000019.1 GCA_013139225.1 Deltaproteobacteria bacterium | reverse complement strand
TTCGCAGGGATGACAGACAATGATACAAGTGATTGACAAAACATGTCATTCCCGCGCAAGCGGGAATCCAGTCTTTTTTGTAATTTTTATCTGAGCATTTAACTTGGGCTTTCTGGATAACCATATTGTGGAATTTATAATTGCCTGGAATTAACAAGAATCTGAGTAATTGCGAAATTTTGTTTGTTTGCAGAAATCTACATCCTAAAGGATAAAAGGGGGAAGAATGAAAAAACTCTCAGATTTTATAATTGAAAAGAGAATATCGATTCTTGTAATCATCACCTTAATTTCCCTTTTCTTTCTCTATCAGTTAAAAGGTTTAGAGGTATATACCAAATATGCTGACCTGCTTCCCCAGGGACATGAATATATTAAGGTGCATAATAAGATTCGGTCGCAATTTGGCGGAGCCAATACGGTAACTATGATTCTCCAGGTGAGGGAAGGGGACATCTTTAATCAGACTACACTGCAAAAGTTAAAGGATATAACTGAAGAACTGTACTTAATTCCTGCTGTGGATCGTTTTAAGATACTTTCCATTGCGGTAAATCATATGGTTGATATAAAGTTAACTTCAGGTGGTTATGACTTTGTTCCTCTGATGTTCCCCGATGTGCCTAAGACGGAAGAAGAGATAGAAAAACTGCGAGAAATGGTTTATGGTGGTTTTTTTTATGGCAGCTTTGTCTGGTTTGACAGTAAAAAGACTTTGCTCACCGTAGACTTTTTTGAGGACGAGATTGATTATACAGTGGTCTTTAAAGAGCTGCGACGGATTCAAGACAAATACGAGGATGACAATCACATCCTTGCCATAAACGGTGAACCCCTGCACCTTGGTTACGTCGACTCTTATGTTTGGCCGGTTTTTAGAATTTTGATAATCTCCTTCATCATTATGTTCCTCCTGTTTTACTATTGGTACCGATCTCTTCGGGCAACGGTCATTCCTTTTCTGGCAGCTTTTGTAAGCGGGTTATGGGGGCTGGGATTCATGTGCCTTTTGGGGTATAATCTTGATCCGCTCATTTTGGTATTTCCTTTTCTGATTGCCTCCCGGGCAGCCTGCCACACGGTTCAGATTATTAAACGCTATACAGAGGAGTGTTTGGTTGTAAAGGAGAGTAAGGGTGCCTGCAAGAAGGTGATTGAAAGCATGTTTGTTCCCGGTTTCACTGCCATCACCACAGATGCCATGGGCATTATACTCATTGCTTTAACCCCTATCCAGATTCTCCAGAAGATCACTTTATCCTGCACCTTCTGGTGTATAGCACAAGTTATTGTTGCCATAATCCTGGTACCCATAATATTAAGTTTTCTGCCGATTTCCCCCAGACTGCTTAAGAAATTTGAGAGGAAAGGCTTCACAGATAAGGTTTTGCTCAAAGTAGGATCTCTCATTGGAGGCAGGGGAAGCCTGGTAGTTTTTGCCATGGTACCTATATTGATAATCTTTGGATATCTGGGAGCGAGGACTATTCAGATAGGGGATGCCGTTCCCGGTTCTTCTCTTTTCTGGCCCTGGCATCGGTACAACCGTGATGGTTTCAGGATTGCCTTCAGCATGCCTATCTTGAGCCCGCTGTATATAGTGGTGGAGGGTGAAAAACAATATGATTTAGTGTCGTGTCCTGGAAAGACAAGAGAGATGTGTGGAGAAAATTTTACAGAGATGTACCACTTTGAGCGGTTTATGCGGGACACTCCTGGAAGACTGGTAATGTTTACCAATTCTGTCATTGGCAGATTTCCCAGCGGTGGTTGGGTTGCTCACGAAGGTGATCCGAATTGGCACTTTTTTCCCACAAATGATAGGGCACTTATTTATGGCTATCGTCGATTTACACAGATGGGGATACCGGGAAGTTCAGACAGGTTTTGCGATGCAGGTGAAGATACTGCAGCCAACATAATAATTTACTGTAGAGACAAAATGACACCTACTATAAAGACAGTTATGGCCAGAGTAAATGAGTATATCGAAAAGCACTCAAAGCTTGAGCCTCCCATGGAATATAAGCTGGCTGGAGGTGCCTTTGGGGTTCAGGCAGCTGTTAATGAGGTGATTGAGAAATACCATTTCAGGACACTTGGCTGGGCTCTGCTTGCCATATTCATTATTTGCTGGATAATGTTCCGATCCATTGTGGCTGCATTCATATTAACCATCCCTCTTATCGTGTCCAATCTCATCGCATTTTCCATGATGGCTACAGGGATGTTCTATCTCCTTCCAGTACCCATTACTATTACATTAAGCACACTGCCGGTTTCAGCGGTAGGTATAGGGTTGGGAGTAGATTATGGTATCTATATGCTGGGCAGGATTCTGGAAGAATACAAAATATCCCAGGATATGAAGAAAGCTATAGAAGTGACTATGGCCTCAGTAGGCGAGCCGGTAGTCTTTACGACCGTGGCAATGACAGGTGGTCTTATCTTCTGGGTTTTCTCCCCTTTAATGTTTCAAGCCACTATGGGATTCTTCTTGGCGACAATCCTGCTGCTCAATATGCTGGGCGGACTTCTTCTGGTGACCAGTTTTGTAGCAGTGTTAAAGCCGAGATTTATAGTTGGATAAAACTTTTTTTAACTTTCTTTAGAAAGGAGGTCGGCGATGAAAAGAAAGAGATTAATTAAAGGAGAAGTAATTTTCGTATTGATGTTTTGCCTGGCTGTGTTTGCCTATGCCGCTGAGAAAAAAGCAGAAGAGGAGGTAAAGATAATCAATAAGATTGTTGTTCTCAGTGCTAGTGAAGGGGCAAAACCTGTTACTGTAACGTCTGAGATTGGAACAACAGTGATTTGGTTGAACCGCTCCAGACATCCTATAGAGATACTTTTTCTTGACAAGCAAGTTGTGCTTGCCTGTGGTTCCCCGGTAAACTTTATTGTTGGTAAAGGTGGAGCATACGAGTCCGCAAAGATCCCTTTTGGAGGTACGGCCAGCCTTTGTTTTTTAGAAAAGGGGCGATTTGATTATAAGATTAATTCTTCCAGGACTTTTTATGATCGAGAATTTTTGACGGGCCATCGAGGGAGTGTTGTTATAAAATAGGTTTTCACTTATTGTTTTTTAATCTTATATCAAAGGGGGGTGCTATGGGTAAACGAACCGCATGCTTTCTAACATTAACTTTCCTCACTGCAATTTTTATCATTCCTGCCATCTCTAATGCCAGAATAACTTTCTTCGATAAAAAACTGGAGATAAATGGCAAATTTGAAGAGAAGGTAATAATGAAATATGGTCTGAAGGACTGGCAAAAAGGTAGAGGCAAGTGGGGATATGCGGCACGAGGGGGCAGGGTAGAAAATCCGGCGTTATTCAGAACCCATTTTTATATAGAGGGTATCTACCATTTATTTAGCGATGAGGACACCATACTTGATATTTACGGGTTAGCAACATATTACTATGATATTGCTCATAAGATAAGTGGTAAATATAATCGGGGGATCAGTGCATATGATCTCAATAAGTACAGATCTCCTCATGGAGAAGACATAATAAAGGAGATTTATGTCAATTATGTCCATGGTCCCTGGACACTCCGATTGGGTAAACAGCAGGTTGTGTGGGGTGAGACTTCTGTTCAGCGCACCGCTGACGTAGTAAACCCCCTTAATATGCGATCTCACGTAGTAGGGGTGGATGACTGGGAAGATTTTAAGAAGGCACTCTGGATGTTTCGTGGTTTCTACCAGACAGATCTTTCAAATGATTTAACCTTCGAGTGGATCTGGGTTCCAAGTGATTTTCAAAAAATGGACTTGCCTCCGGAAGGCAGTGTGTATAATACCACTTACTCAGCCGGGTTCTTTTCCAACCTGCAGAGACTGTGGAAATACGATATGGGCCACACCAATGGCCTAAGTGCAGGGCAGGGTGGTATTCGTATCAGGGGGTACAACTTTGATTGGGACTGGACGGTCTTATGGTACAACGGTCTTGATGCTACAGCTGTTGTCTGGGACTGGGGAAACAGGAAGAATGGGTATACACCACAAACCCCGGTCGGCTATGCGTTGTATGCCCAGGGGATAGGTGGATTCAATCTCTATGCGGCAGAGTACAATATCGCGGCTTCAACCGGGGCGCCACTCCCTAAGCATCTTCCCAGCACCAGGCAGTTTAAGTATTATAGAACAAATAACTTCGGTGCTACGGGGGCAAAATATTTTGAAAATGTTACTATTTTTGGCAAACAAATCCCTCTTAAAATTATGACGAGGATTGAATTTGCCTACAAATTGAACGTTCACTTTAACACCAATCATCCCGATCCATCTTCTGGCAGCTGGTTGATTGACGGCATAACGGAAAGCGATGTTGTTGCCTATGGGCTTGAAATCAGCAGAGACTGGAGGCCATACTGGATAACCCGTTTTAATGGCGATAGCAGTGTGGATACGACCATAGGGCTTTATCAGGATTGGATC
>WTBG01000168.1 GCA_013139225.1 Deltaproteobacteria bacterium | reverse complement strand
TCTCGATCACGGCATCAGCAGGCATGCCTGGTTTGAGTTCTTGATTGGGGTTGTCTACTTCAATTTTTATACCGAATACCAGCTTGACCCTTTCTTCCTTGGTTTGAATATTTTTAGGAGTAAATTCCGCTTCAGGAGAGATATAAGTTGCCTTGCCAGTGAACTCCTTGTCAGGAAAGGAATCAACCATTACCTTGCCTTCCTGTCCCAGTTTAACTTTCCCCAGATTTCTTTCTGATACATATGTCATAACCCACGGATGTTTAAGGTCAATAACCGTGGCGATAAGACTTCCCACAGATACAAATTCTCCCAGCTCCACGTAACGTTCGCTGATTACTCCATCTATTGGGATGGTTACTGTAGCGTCCTCTATTCGCCTTTTGTTCAGTTTAACCTGAGCCTCTGCTGCCTCTTTAACGGCCTCGCCAGCCTGTATTTCTTCTTTGCGTGATCCTTCCACTGCAATTTCATAATTCTTCCTGGCTATTTCATAGCGCTTTTGCGCTGATTCAAAAGCAGCTTCAGTTTTATCTCTTGATCCAAGGTCAACAACCCCTTCATCATACAGCTTTTGTATCCGCTTGTATTCCCTTTCACTGTCTTTGAGCAGCACCTTAGATTCTAAAAAGGCTTCATGTGCCCTTTCAACTTCTTTATCTCTTAAGCCCTTGATTAGCAGAGTTAGTTGTGCTTCAGCCTCTGCCAGTTGGGCTTTTGCCTGGGCCAGTTCGAAATCCAGCTTTTCATGGTCAATCTCTGCTATGATATCTCCCTTTTTCACCCAGTTACCTTCGTCAAAATGGAGGGCTAATATTTTGCCGGATGCTTCTGTCCTGATATCAACCTCTGTTGCCTCAATGGTCCCGGTGGATTCTATTAGATTGGGATTGTTATGATTACATCCAAATAGCAGGATTGTTAAGCAGATGCTGTAGAGTACCAGGTATTTAGTAATGTTATCCATGATGTTCACCTTTCTTTGCATATCAAGTTACACTGTTTTGAATTTTGGATTTACCTTATGATTTTATTTATTTGTTGGTTGTATGGCTCTACTAAACATCTTCCAGGTTATATCAACCTGTTTTATTATGTCAAATTTACCACCACTTAAGTGGTATAGAAAGGCCGATGGCTGGAACAGCCCCAGGAACATAATCGCAATTCGCCGGGATTCCATGTCGGTACGAATACGGCCTTGCCTCTGTCCTCTCTCGACAATCGCTGTTAAGCCTTTTAAAAGACCCTGTATCATTTTTTGAAGTTTTGCCTTAAGTTCCTGGTTTTCTCTGTAGACCTCCTCTGAAAACATAATCTGGGGAATAGCACTAAACTCCATAACCAGCTGAACCTGGCGCATTAGCAATTTTCGGATGGCTTCAAGTGAATCATCATTCTCTTGATTAACCTCGATAGCATTCTTCTTCATCCGTTCACCGATCATACCAAGTACCGCCTCAAGGATTTCACTTTTGTTGTTAAAATGACGGTAAATGGCTGAGGGGACAATCCCTACAATCCTTGCAATGCGCTCTATGGTCATTGACTTTACTCCCTGGTTTGCAACCAGGGTAAGCGCGGCCAAAATGATTTCTTCCTGTCTTATTACAGTATCTTTTTTTTCTGCCATCTTTATCGTTTAATGTGAATATATATTCACATTAAAGCAAATAAAAAAAATTGTCAAGGAAAAAATGAACCACGAAGCTTCGTGGTTGCAGGTTTTACATAGCGAATTTTAAGACTTGAATTTCAGTTGAGGTAGGTAGATTATCTTTGGTTATTTCTATTTCACTGGCATCTAACTTTTTCACATTTGTTTTACCGGAGACAAAATCATCAACTGTGGTGATGGGAAATTCACATTTTTCTGTTTTGAAGTGCATAGGGATAACCAAAAGGGGTTTTATGCTATCCATTACTTCTGACGCTACTTTAGCATCAATGGTATAAAAACCGCCTACTGGAATCATAAGTAAATCAACTTTTCCAATTTCTGAAACCTCATTTGAACTTAAAGAATGTCCAAGATCCCCCAGGTGACATAATATTATATTGTCTATGGTAAAGCAAAAGATTGTGCTTTCCCCTCTTTCCTTGCCTTGTGAGGTGTCATGGTAGGTAGAAATACCTTTGAATTCAACGCCTGATACTTCCTGGGTGCCAGAACCTTTAACGACTTTGGGTTTTCCCTTAAGACCCTGTACATAGTTATGATCCGGGTGATCGTGGCTTACCACGGCGATATCTATCTCGTCTGGGATGCTTCCATAGCTTAAGGCGCCATCGTATCCACCAGGCTCGTATGGGTCGGTAACAATTTTTATACCTGATGATGAGGTGATTAGAAATGCTGAATGACCACACCATTTAATTTTCACGATAATCTCCTTTAATAGGGTACAGGGGGCTGGGTGTAGGGTACAGTGACATAAATATCTACTGATAATTCATGTGCCTTCTAGTTTTTATAAGTCTTGATTTTTTCGAGATAGATAATGCAATATTTCATTTTTTGCTGATCCCTGAACCCAGTCCCCTGCACCCCGTTAAGATGATCCGCAAGTGTTGCAATTATGAGCAGAACAGGTGCTGCAACCGCTCGAATTTGAACTGCTTATAAATTTTTCACCGGATTTGAATGCAGCAACTGACATCAGTTTTTTTATTTCACTACCGTGGCACTTTGGGCAGTT